>NZ_CAMXYR010000005.1 GCF_947253225.1 uncultured Anaerococcus sp.
ACTATATTATTACTTATATTATATATTATTATTTATAAAAGTAAGTTAACCTGACCGCCAAATAAACATGATAACTAAAAACTTTTAAAAAATGGTTCACTTACGGTTACACGAATGTTATATTTATAGTAAGAAAGGAGGATAAAAAAGGAATATAGCAAGAGAAAAGAACGAACCAGAAGAGTTGACAAGACTTGAATTTTTAGGCTTCTTATTATCTCTAAAAAAATTATTAGATGATAACAAAATAGAAGAAATTAAAAAGCTAATTGATGAATTAATAAAAGAAGCTAAAAAATAAGCACAAAAAAAGACAGGGTAAAAGCTAGATAAGCCCCCTATCTTGACAAGATTGTAACTGTACCTTGGTAGGTCTTGCCTCCCACCTTAGTAAAATTAATATACCTTAATATAAAAGAAAGGGCAAGAAATGAAAGATAAAAAGAAAATGGGACGACCAACAAATGACCCTAAAAAATATCAAACAAGAATAAGGATGACCGAAGATGAAAAACAGACTCTTGAGTTTTGTGCCAACAAATTAAATAAAACTAAAACCGATATAATTAATATGGGAGTTAAAAAAGTTTTTGAAGAAATTAAAAATAATAATAAATAAAGCTTATTGAATAAGGTAAGAGAAAGGAGAAACAAATGGAACAAATGGGAATGACTGATAAACAATTCAACGGTTTTTTAAGAATGTTATTGGATAGACTTGAAGAATTAAAGAATGAAGATAATGAAGAAGAAAGACTTGAAAGACTCAAGAAATTAATTGAAGACTTACAAAAGACACTAGAAGACTAAAAAGCCCCCTTAAAAAGAGGTCAAGCAAAATTAAACGGTAGGTCTTGCCCCTACCCTTTTATTAATTATATATAAAAGGCAAGAAGCGACCAAATAACTTTAAGACTAGCAAAAGAAAAACTAGGAGATGATAAAAATAAATAATAAAGAAGAAGGAAAAAAGGATATATGGTTAAGAGCCAGAGGTTCAAATGATGACTTTAAAAAATTTGACTTAATAAGTAAAGAAACATACTTGAACGCCTCACAAATAATTAGAAAAGGTATTGATTTACAATACAAGGAAATAATCAATAAAAAGGAAAAGTAAACAAAAAAAAGATAGTCGGTACTACCAATACCAACTATCTAACAAAAATAAAGTAGTTTGAACCCCACTTTATAACATATAAGCAAGGACTTTTAAAGTACCTAAAACACCTATACGCTTATAAAGACTTTACAACAAAACTACTTTATAAGCAAACAAAAATTATAAAGGAGTAAAACCATGAAACAAAAAGCAACAAGACAAACAATAAAAAATAATTATACCCTATTATATCATTTTCTTAGAAAGATTACACTTAGATAGGTTGACAAGAGATTTATAATTCATAAGATATAAGGTGAGGTGAAAAAAACATGAAAAACATACTTATTATAAATGATTTTGTTTCTCTAGGTAAAATCGCAGGCAAAATGATGGAAAATGTCCTTTCTTACAAGGGACACAATACCTTTTTCTTGCCAACAGCCCTTATAGCAAACAACTTTTCCTATGGAAAAAATGCAATCCTAGACTGCACTACATACTTAGAAGATGCTTTGAAAAATTGGCAGAACCTAGACTTTAAATTCGACCTAATCTCTATAGGATACATTCACACGACTAAGCAAAGAGATATAATCTATGATTATGTAAAAAATCTATCCTACAAGGCTACTATTCTCTTTGACCCAATAATGGGCGATGATGGTAGCCTATATCCTACAGTAGATGAAGCAATTCTTGAAAATTACAAGTCCTTGATCGACATAGCCGACATTATCACCCCAAATTCAACCGAGGCAAAGTTCCTTGCTATAGACTACGATAAATACAAAAAAGCTGGCAAAAAATTCCTAATAACATCAGTCAAAGAAGATAATAAATACTTTGTCAAAGGTTACGATGTCTACGACTTTGAAATTCCTTATGAGAAACTCCCAAAAAGACTTACAGGAACTGGAGATCTCTTTGATGGACTCTTCATTGCCTACTATTTGGAGGGAGCTTGTATAGAAGAATCCGCCAAAAAAACTGTAGAAACAATATCTAAAATCTACAAGATGGTCATAGAAACAACCGACCAAGACAATATAAACATCGAAAAATACTTGAATTTTATCTATTAGAAAGAAGGAGACTTGGAACGTAAAACTTATTGGAAAAAGTCTATAGGGGTTGCTTGGCCAGCCCTCTTAGAATTTTTCTTTATTTCAATCGCAGATATAATTGATACCTTCATGGTATCGGGGATGGGCCCAAGTGCAGTCGCTGCAGTCGGTCTTACAACCCAACCAAAATTTATAGCCCTAACCATATTTTTCTCAATCAATGCCGCAGTTTCTGCCCTAGTCGCAAGAAGGCAGGGTGAGGGCAACAGAGAAGAGGCAAATAGAACCCTTGTTACTGCCATCTACATAGCAATTGCTTTTGTAGTCCTAGTAGACTTATTAATGATGCCCTTCCTTGACCCAATCCTAAAGTTTGCAGGCTCAAATTCCCAAACCCACGACCTATCCATCCAATACTTTCAAATCATAATGGGTGGAATAATTTTTAACGCCATAGCCATGGTAATAAATGCTGGGCACAGAGGTTGTGGAAATACAAGGATAGCCTTCATATCAAACCTAGTAAGCTCTCTTGTCAATATGACCTTTAACTACCTACTCATCTATGGCAACTTTGGCTTTCCTGCCCTAGGAATTAGAGGTGCAGCTATTGCTACAGTTTTGGGAACAGTTGTGGCAAGTCTTATGTGCATAATTTCCCTAACAAGAAAAGCATCCTACCTTAACTTTGTTCATTTTGTTAAAGTAAAATTCGCCTATAGCAAAAAAATTGCTAAATCCATAGCCAACTTAGGTTTTAATATTTTTGTAGAAAATGTATCAGCAAGAATAGGATTTCTTGTTACAGCCATAACTGCCGCAAGTCTTGGTACAGAAATATTCGCTGCCCACAATGTTGGAATGAACCTCCTATCCCTAACCTTCTCTCTAGGTAATGGAATGCAGGTTGCAGCAATAGCCCTCTCGGGAAATGCTCTAGGAGCCGAAGATAAGGAAGGTGCCAAAACTTACGGAAAAGTCTGCCAAGAAATCGGATTTCTCCTATCAGTTATAGTTTCTATAATTTTGATAGTATTCGGAAGAAATATCTTTAGCCTCTTCTTTACAGACGGAAAAATAATAAATTATGGCGTAATAATAACAAGATTTTTAACCCTCATAGTCCTCCTCCAAATATCCCAAACAATCTATGGAGGATGCCTAAGAGCTGCTGGAGATGTCAAATATACCCTAGCAGTCGCCCTAGTATCTGTAACCTTCATAAGAAGTGCAGTAACCCTCCTTGCCGTAAACATCCTCCACTTAGGAATAGTTGGAATCTGGCTAGGTATCCTATCCGACCAAACATCACGATTTGTAAGCCTAAGATACCGCTTCCACCAAGGAGACTGGGTCAACAAAAAAATATAAGCTTAGCCATCGCAAGATGGCTTGTTTTTTTTCCTTGAATATGTTAAAATAAAAACGACTTGGGGAATTAGCTCAGCTGGGAGAGCGCTTGACTGGCAGTCAAGAGGTCAGGGGTTCAAGTCCCCTATTCTCCACCATACAAAAAATATTCAGAATATACAAGAATAAGACGGAATATAAAGGAATTAGCTTTATAAATATTCTATTTTAATAATAAAAAGGAATAAATAATAATTAAAAGTAATGAGTTTGTAGCTAAAATGTAGCTAAATAATAAAAATACATTCGTAAAATTTAGAGGTCTCGAGCCTCTTTTTTATTTTAATAAATACCATTAACCCAATACAACAAAATATCCAACAATCACCTAAATAAAAACATTAACCTTATCCGCTCCTTGCAATTACTAGCATCACCCCTAGGTTAAAACACTCAAGATATGAAAATGGTTATTAAGCATAAGTTTAGATGTAGGGAGTTTGAGAACTTTACTAGAGCTTCTAGCAGACCCTCCTTTAGTTTTGATAATCTTTTGGAGGTTAACAACAATTGGAAGCACTCAGGAAGAAAGCTCTTAAAATTCACGAGTCCTTTGGTTTTAGGCTTATAAAGTAAGGATAAGTTTGTAAATATCCTACTAAAAAATCAGAACCTAAGTAATACAAGCTCTGACTTTTTTATTCTTTGTCCAAAATCATCTACTATTGATCCAATTGTCTGCCAGACTTTTCTAGCAAAGTATCAAATTCTTCCTTGCTTAGCCCAAATTCTCCAAAGTGTAGTTTTTGTGGGTCGTGGAAATCGGTACCTCCTGATTCTAGGAGGTCGTATTTTTTTGCTAAATCCTTGGTTATCTTATAGTCAATCTCTTTCATTTTTGAGTGAGAGATTTCGATTCCCTCTAAGCCAAAGCCAAGGTATTTTTCTATTTCTGGGTAGTTTTCATACTGGCAAGGATGGGCTATGATTGGGATTGCTCCATCAGCAAGAATCGCCTTAATCCCTTCTTCTACATCAATATAGCCCATTTTTATATTTTTCTTCTTATCCTTCATAGAACCAAATACGGACTTAAAGGTAATTTCATCAGCTTTTTCTGGATATCTCTCCTTGAGGGCTGAGATTATATTTGACTTAAAGACTATAGAATATGGAGAAAATTTTTTGCAAGCTTTATAATCTATATCATAGCCCTTAGTTTGTAAGTCTTTGATTAGTCTCTTGTGGTTGTAGTCCCTTCTTTTTAGAAAACCATCGCACAAGCGGTCTATATGCGGAGTTTTTTCTGGCATAAAAAGAGCTACTATGTGGACTTTTTTATCTACTTGATAATCATAACAACTCATCTCGAGTGCCTTTAGGGTTTTTATTCCTATCTCATCAGCTTTTTTCTTGATTTCACCAAAGTGGTTGCTAGTGTCGTGGTCGGTTATGGCAAGCACCTCGACACCAGCTTCTTTGGCTAGGGTCAATACTTCTTCTATTTCCAAAAGTCCATCCGAGTGGTTGGTGTGTGCATGTAAATCTGCATATATTTTTTTCATCTTTCCTCCTTTATGGCAAAAAAAGAACTGCTGCAAAAGTCTGCAACAGCCCTTAGTCTTAATTACCTACAAGTTTAACAGTTGATGTTAGGATGTCAGAATAAGTATAAGATACTGTTCTTTCTACATCAAAATCATTGTTAACCTTTACTGTAAATACACTTGGGAAAGCATTTACGATTATACCCGTCTTGGTTTTAACCCTTTTCCTTCCCATGTCTGCTTTGAGAATAACTTCCTTACCCACATTACTTCTTACTTCATCTCTAATGTCTTGAACTGATTTATGTGCCATTTAATCATCCTCTCATTCGTTATGTTTACTATTATACTATGAATAAGAAGTAATGTCAAATTAATTAATTAATTAATTATACGCTTGTAAATAGCCTTGTCAAATATTTTTATAAAAACTTTTGTAGGCCCTGTAAGTCTCATAAACATCGGCTTTGCTTACGAGTTCTAGGGGTGCGTGCATGGATATAACAGGTGTTCCACAATCGACTACTTGCATACCATATTCTGCCAAAATATAGGCTATTGTTCCACCACCACCTTGGTCGATTTTTCCTAGTTCTCCTGTTTGCCAAATTGTTTCTCCCTTGTCAAAGGCGAGTCTTACTTCTTGGAGGTATTCTGCATCAGCATCGTTAGAGCCTGCCTTGCCCCTTGAGCCTGTGTATTTGGTTAGACAAACACCATTGCCAAGTTTGGCTGTATTAGTTTCTTCTGTTGCCTCTAGGAAATTTGGATCTTCAGCTAGGGTTACATCTGCTGATAGAACTTTGGAAGTTTTCATGGCTATTTTAAAGCTTACTAGGTCGACTCCTCCTAAAAGGTTCATTAGCTCTACAACTGTATTTTCAAAAAACTTAGAGGTCATTCCTGTAGCTCCAACGGATCCTATCTCTTCCTTGTCTACAAAAAGTCCTACCAAAGTTTTCTCTGATTTTTCACATTCAAGGATGGCACGAAGAGATGTATAAGCACATACCCTATCGTCATGACCATGAGCCATAATCATTGAGGAATCAAGTCCTACAAGTCTTGATTTATCAGCTGGCACTACTTCAAATTCCGCTACTTGGAAGTCCTCTTCCCTGATAGCATATTTTTCATTTAAAATTTTTAGGATATTTTTCTTGACTGGATTTTCTTTCTCGTCTGCTAGAGGGATAGAACCTACTATGATGTTTAGTTGTTCTCCTTCGATAACATTGCTTGCCTTCTTTTCGTTCAAGTCCTTGGATAGGTGGATTAGGAGTTCTGATATGAAAAATACTGGTTCATCGTCATTTTCTCCTATGGAAACCTCAATTTTCTCACCTTTTTGGTTGTAGATTACCCCATGAAGAGCTAGGGGAATATTGGTCCAGTTATATTTTTTAACTCCACCATAATAGTGGGTTTTGAGGTAGGATATTCCCTTAGCTTCGTATAGAGGTAGGGGTTTTAGGTCAAGCCTTGGGCTGTCCAAATGGCTTCCAACTATGCTCATTCCTTCCTCAAAGCCCTTATCTCCGATTACAAAAAGTGCTACTGCCTTTTCCCTGTTTTTGGCATAAACCTTGTCTCCTGCCTTTAGGGAATTTTCTTTTATCACTTGGTCAATATTTCTAAATCCAACAGCTTCAGCCCTTCTTACAATCTCTTTTACGGCAAGTCTTTCTGTCTTTGCCTTATCAAGAAAGCTCATATAATCTTTAGCAACATTTTCTAGGTCATCTCTTTTGGCTTGGTCGATATTCAACCACACATTTTTTCTTTGATATTCCATATCATCTCCTAAATTAATTTCCAAATATTTTTTGTATAGGCTACAGGGTCATCTATTTCTAGTCCTTCCATAAGCCTTGCTTGGTCGAGCAACAGTCCTACAATCATCTTTGCCTTAGCCTCATCACTTCCCACATTTTCCTTTAGGATTGTGTAAGCCTTGGTATTTTTGCTAATTTCAAGAACCTTATCTGCCTTAATCCCCATAGCTTGTGGTTGATTTTTCAATGTTTTTTCCATCTCAATAGATACTTCTCCCCTTTGTTTGATGAGGGAAGGTAGGTCTTTTAGCTTGTCAGTAAACCTTACATCTACCACATCATCAGGGGTATTTTCCTTAACAAAGTCAATTAGCTTGCTTGTAGACTCGTCCTTTTCTTCGCCCTCCTTGTCCTCTTCTTGGTTGATAGATTTGAAAGGCAAATTCTTGTAGTCCTTGAGCATTTTGATAAGGAACTCGTCAAGTTTTTCATCAAGGAGAAGGACATCTGTATTTTCATCAACTAGACCAAGGGCTGGTGAATTTTTGATTTTATCAAGGCTATCTCCAACTGCATATAGAATATTTTCATCAGTTGACTTCATAGCTTCTTTGTACTCGGAAAGACTAACCAACTTATCTTCCTTCCTAGAATGGAAAAGCAAAAGATCTTGGAGGTCATCTTTGTTTGCTCCAAAGGATTCATAAATTGCAAGCTTCAAGCTATTGCCAAACTCCTTAAAGAAAGACTCGTATTTTTCTCTATCATTTTTCATCAAATCTGATAAGGCTTGCCTAATCTTCTTATTGATTTGCTTGGCTATAACTCTCACTTGCCTATCTTGTTGGAGGGTCTCTCTCGAAATATTTAGACTGATATCATCGCTATCAACAACTCCCTTCACAAAAGAAAAGGCATCATCAATTAGGTCTTCTGACCTATCCATAATCTTTACACCATGAGAGTAAAGTTCAAGACCCTTCTTGTAGTCCTTAGCATAGTAGTCAAAAGGAGCCTTCTTAGGAATATATAAAAGAGCCTTAAAACTTACCACTCCTTCAACTGCAAAGTGTATCCATGAAAGTGGCTCATCAAAGCCATAGTGACTTTCCCTATAAAAATTGATGTAGTCCTTATCTTTAAGGTCAGACTTGTTCTTTTTCCAAATTGGCTCCTTGGAATTTAGGATATCATAATCCTTATAGTCCTCGTATTTTGGCTCATCTTCTGTAGAATCAGCAGATTTTCTAGTCTTATTTACAAGCATCTTGATAGGGTATCTGATGTAGTTGGAATATTTTTCTACTAGATTTCTTATAGTATATTGGTCAAGGAAATCATCATAATTGGTATCTTCTGTGTTTTCCTTGAGCAATAACTTAATTTCTGTACCATGGTCTTTTTTATCTGCCTCTTTTATTTCATAGGAGTCAGCATTTACAGACTCCCACAAATAAGACTTATCTTGCCCAAATTTCTTAGTCAAAACCTCAATCTTATCTGCCACCATAAAGGCTGAATAAAAACCAACACCAAATTGACCTATAAGATCCTTCAATTCAGCTTTATCTGAACTTTTTTTGAAAGCCTCTGTCCCGGACTTGGCTATAGTTCCAAGATTTTCAACAAGGTCGGTCTCATCCATACCGATACCTGTATCCACAATAGTAAGGGATCTCTCTTCCTTATTTGGTATTATTTCTATATAATAATCTGCCTTATCGGTAGAATTATCTGATGAAAGATCCTTATAGTATAATTTATCAAGGGCATCTGAAGCATTTGAAATCAATTCTCTTAGGAAAATCTCCTTGTTTGTATAAATAGAATTAATCATCAAATCCATAACTTTTTTGGCTTCAGCCTTAAATTCTTTTTTCATATTTCCTCCTTAGCACTCTTAGTCTTTAACTGCTAATACTATACTGAATATAAATTCTTTTTCAATCTTAATCTAGTCCAAAGAAAAACTAAGAAACTTACAAAACCTAAGTTAGGAAGAGCCCTAGTCTTTTAGAAGTTTTCCTTGTTCAAAAATCCTATGTTGAATCCTCTTTCTTTCATCAATTAAGATTTCTCTTTGTTTTTGTTTGTTTTTCTTGATATTTATTGTGAAAATTCCAAGGGAAACGAAGAAAGTCGCCAAAAATATACCGATTTTTTGACCATTGCTAAGACTGGTTTTCCAAACCAAGCCACCTATGCCTAAAGATATAACAAGTGGAATTAGAAAAACCTCCCAAAAGGGTAAAGCCTTGCCCACTTCTTCGATTTCTTTATTTATAGTAAATAATCTTTTCCTATCTTCACTTATGTTTTTCAAAATATTTTCTTTCTTATCCATACAACCTCCACTACCTATATGATACCCTAGTGAAACACTTTGAATATGAAAATTTTTATAGTAAAATAATACTAACAAGGAGGGCTGTATATGGCTTTAGAAGAAAACAAAACAACAGACAAAACAGGTGATAAAAAAATTACTCGTGATATGATTATCGGAGAAATAATTCAAATAAAACCAGAAGCTATCAATACACTTTTGATGGCAGGAATGGGTTGTATAGCATGTCCATCATCCCTATACGAGACTTTAGAAGAAGCTTGTATGGTTCATGGTATGGACTGCGAATACCTACTAAATGAATTAAATAAATAAACTACTAGGAGCCTAGTAGTTTTTTTGTACATAAAAGGACTGGTTATATGAACAAATCCCTCAGATCATTAGAGCCTAAACGGTCTATTGCTTCTTAGACAAACCTCTAATGATGGGAATTTTATTCATAGTAATGACCAGTCCTTTGTTTTATGCAATTTTTCCTTTTTTCCTTAGCCTTGATGTGTTGATGATTGCTGCTGTTGCATCTCCTGTGATATTTAGTGTAGTTCTTCCCATATCAAAAATCCTATCAATGCCAGCAACTAAGGCTATTCCCTCTACTGGGAGGTTGACTGACTGAAGAACCATGGCAAGCATTATCATACCAGATCCTGGAACTCCCGCTGTTCCGATTGAAGCTAGAGTTGCAGTTAGCACTATTGTTAGCATTTGCCCCAAGTTTAGGTCTATCCCATAGCAAGATGCTATAAAAATAGCACAGACGCCTTGGTAGATGGCCGTTCCGTCCATATTTATAGTCGCTCCTAGAGGAAGGACAAAACTTGTTACATCCTTGTCTGCCCCCAAGTCCTCGCAACATTTAATATTGATTGGAAGAGTACCAACTGATGAGGCTGAGGAAAAGGCAAACATAATAGCGGGTAGCATCCCCTTAAAAAATTCCTTTGGACTCATGCCTGCCATAGTCTTTACTGTGAATGAATAAACGATAAGTCCATGAAGTAAGTAGGCCAGATAGGCAACAAGTAGGACTGATGCAAGGGATCCAATAATTTTTGGTCCATTTTCTGCTATAACTGGTAAAAGCAAGCAGAAAACTCCTATTGGAGATAGGCCTAGGATAAGTTCCATAGCCTTCATAAAGATTTCATTAAGAAGATTTACCGCATCAATCGCTTTTTCTTGTCTAAGCTTATCTATTACTAGGATTGAAAGTCCAATTATGATTGCTCCAACAATTATCTGGAGCATATTTGCCTCATACATTGGGGCTAGGAAGTTCTTAGGAAAAATATTGACCAAAGTATCGACAAAGGATACCTTGTTTTGAACTTCATACTCCAAGTTGCTCGTTCCTATCAAAGGAAAGATTCTCTTAAATATATTCCCAAAACCTAGGCCTATAACTAGGGCAAAGGCTGTCGTAAAAAAATAGTAAAGAATGGTAAAAATTCCAACTTCTCCTACCTTTCTAACATCTCTCATTGAAATAATCCCACCGATTATTGAGAAAAATACTATTGGAGTTACTATAAACTTGATTAGATTTAAGAAAATATCTCCAATTGGTTTGATGTAGGCGTTTAGCATTTGTGCCTTACTTTGTAGCAAAAGACCGAGCACTATCGCAGAAATAAGGGCGATAAAGATATTGCGAGTCAGGCTCGACTTCTTAGGTTTTTTATTCTTTTCCATATATTCTCCTTTTTCACTGCTATATACTATATCACAAAAGCAAAATTTTTTCCAAGTTTTTCCTAGAAAAATAGCCTTTGCCCAGAAAAAGACCAGCTACCTCGAGGACAGCTGGTCTTTGTAACTTTGGCAAAAGCTTTCTTACTAATCTTCTTTTTTCTTTCTATTTTTAACTAGACCCATTAGGGCTAGAAGGCTTAGACCAAGACTTGGAGCCTCAGAGCCTATACCTGTTTTAGGATTTTTCTTAGTATCCTTGCCTGCAATAATATTTGCTACCGCCAATTTTTCGCTTGTGGCTTTCTTTGAAGGGTTTGCCTTGCCACTAGGTTTTTGTTGGGTCTTCGCTGGCTTATTTTTTTCTTTTTGAGCATTTACTTGTGGAATTACAATCTTTTCCCATACAGCCTTGAAATTCATATCTCCAAGAACCTTATAGACAGATTCTGCCATGAGTTTTTCTCCATTAGCCAACCAATAGCTAAAGGCATAGCCTTCTCTTCTTGGCCTTTGGAGGGTGATTTCACTGTTAATAAGTTTTTCCATTGTTAGCTTATCACTTGAACCTTCAAGACTTCCACCGTCAAGGTCAAAAACAAGTTTTTTGGCAAACTTGTTAAGTTCTAACTCAGCTAATTTGAAGGTAGCTAATTTGTTCTTATAATCTTCTTCAAGTTTTGATTTTTTCTCAACTAGGTCAGCCTTTTGACTTTGGAGAAGGGCGATTTTATTAGAAAGTTCCTTTTGCTTCTCGGAAGTTTCTTTTTGCCTATCGACTACACTTAACATATCAGCTTCCAAGTCTTGAATTTCTTTACCTAGCTTAGCTATTTTTTCTTCCTTAGCCTTTATATCCTCGCTAGTATCCTTCAAGTCGTCTACAGCCTTTTGAGCCTTAGCTGTGGCTGTTTTTTTGTTAGTTAGGTCAAGGGCAAGAGCGTCCTTTTTATCTGCAAGTGCCTTTACATCTTCTTCAAGTTTTGCTTGGTCAGCCTTCTTTGTTGCAAGAGTTTTTTCATTTTCTTCAAGCTCAGTCTTAGCTTCCTCTAAAGATTTTTCATCCTTGGAGATTTTTTCTTCAAGCTCTGAAATTTCCTTATCAAGCCCACTTCTCTTGCTATCAAGACCTGCCAAATAGGCTTCCTTGCTTTTCTTCTCGCTTTCAAGTTCTTTCTTCTCATCAAGTAAGGTATCTAGTTTTTCCTTATTAGCAGTTAGGTCTTGGTTTCTTTCTGCTAATTCTTTCTTAAGGGCATCCTTCTTACTTTCATAGTCCTTGTTCGCATCCTTAAGCTCTTGGATTTTAGCATCGATAGCCTTGATTTCATTATTAATTTGACCTACTTCGGTATCATAGCTAGCCTTGGTATCTTGAATTTGTTTCTTAAGTTCAGCAATTTTTGACTGAAGGTCCTTAATCCTTTGGCTATCTTCACTACTCATACCTGGTTTTGCTTCCATTTTTCTCTTTAGGTCGTTATAGTAGGTATCAAATCTCTTTAGATATTCATCTACAGAATAGATTTTTGATGATGATCCACCTGCTGCTCTAAAGCTTACATCAGTATCCTTCCTATAGTTAAGAACCATAGATTGAACTGTTGGTTTGCCTTGGGTGTAATGTGGAGCTAGTGATTGAGTATATGATGAGTGCCTATAAGCATAACCAGCTACTGTCGAATCTCTTTTAGAGTAATCCACTGGCCACATCAAGTGATCGACAATATTAGTATAGTGGCCTACCATTGGGTGTTTAGCCATACGCTGAGCTGATTTCTTCGCTTGGTCGTCATTACCTAACTTTTCAGCATAGTATTTTGCAAGACCTGCTCTTTGCTCGTCAGTTAACTTCGCTCTGTCCATCTCTGTTCTGGACTTATAGCCAAGACTTCTCAAGTAGTCAAAAACATATTCTTCGCTATACCAGGACTTCAATGCAGTATCTGCATCTTCGGTAAAGCCCCAATATAGGTTTTCGAATGGTGGGTTGTATTGGGTAGCGTGATTTTTTTTATCTTGGGAATAGTTGGCATTTCCTTGGGCTACTGCCATTTCAAAGTCAGAAATCCCTACAATAGAGAGCAGTCTTTTATCAATTCCCCCTCGTTTTTGTCTAATCTCATTGAGTTTTCTAATATACTCAATAGATTGTCTCATCCTATCTAAGTCTCTGGAGTCATTTTCTCTGAGATTTTCTCCATTGGCTTCTAGGTACTTGGCTGAATTTTTTCCTGAATAAGCGTCAGCCTGAACTTGTTTGGTAAAAACATCCAAGGCATCTTGAGAGCCCATAGCCTCATAAAAGCCCATAGCTCCCCTAGCCCACTGAGCCTTAGCCTTGTCAATATCTTCTTGGCTTAGGGATTCCTTTGTTTTTTTCTTGAGATTTTCAAGTTCTTCTTCATAGGCCATAAGGTCTTTTTGAAGCTTGTCTTGCTCATCTTCTTTGGCTTTAAGTTGGTTTTCCTTAGCCTTTTTGTCATTTGCAAGTTTATTAGCCTGGTAAGTATAGGCTTTGTTTTCCTTCTCTAGTTGGTCGATGGCTTGTTCTTTGGCCTTCTTATCCTCAGTTAGGGTAGTTTTCTCAGCTTCAGCTTTTTTTACTTCTTCTTCATTTTCGGATAATTTTTTTGTTGCTTGGTCTATTTCAGCCTTAGCCTTCTTGTAAGCTTCACTTTCACCACCAAGCTTGCTAAGGTCTTGCTTTTTATCTTCCAAAGATTTTTTGTCTTTTGGAAGGTCTTTTTCTAGTTTTTCAGTCTCTTGCTTATTTTTATCAAGACTAGCTTTTAGATCATCTGCCTCTTTTTTAACCTTATCCAAGTCTTTTTCTTTGGCTTCTAGGCTAGCATTTGCTTCATCAAAGGCTTTTTGGCTTTGACTTTCTTCTTCTTTTGCCTTTTCCAAGGCTCCTGTCTTTTCTTCTTCTTGGGCTTTTAGGTTGGCATTAGCTTCCTTAGCCTCAGCCAAATCAGATTCAAGAGTCTTTTTCTCCTCTTGTTTTTCATTTAGGTCTTTTTGAACTTGTTGTTCTTTATCCTTTAGGCTTTCTGCTTGCTTAGCAGTTTCTTCTTCCTTTGTTTTTTCTTCGGCAATTTCATCATCCTTAGCCTTTATTTCTTTATCGGTTGTGGCAAGGGATTTTTCTGCCTCTTTTTTAGCTTTTTCAGCCTTATCAAAATCTTCCTTTGCTTTATCGTAAGTTTTAGCACTTGATTGATTTTCATCGGCTTTGGCTAAAGTTAAATCACTTGTCTCTGCATAAACAGGCTTTAAGCCCATAGATAAGAGACTTGTAGAAAGTGCCATAGCTACTGCCATTTTGGCAAAATTTTTATTCTTCATAATATCCTCTCAATCAGTTTTTTAATTTACTTAGTTACATTAATTATACAATAAATTCACAATTCTTACAAGTTTCTTCTGACCTTCTCATGTGGTTGTGCTAAATTTCCACAATCCTATCGTCTTTTCCTAGGTCGAAGATGAGCCTTACAAAATTTTTCTTGTATTTTACGAATTTCCCCTCATCAATCAACTTCATTACCAAATCCTCACTAGCCCATCTGGCATCTTGAACTTCACTTGTTTGCAGGGTCAAATCGCTTAGGGAGAAGTCCCTATGGACTAGGTAAAAATCATCAAAGCCATGTTTGAAATTAGCTGTAAATATAGGTCTTATATCAAAAAAATCTATATCCAAACCAAGTTCTTCCATAACCTCCCTTCTTATTGCCTCTTTGGAGCTTTCTCCTTTATCGCTCGCTCCTCCACAAGATAAGTCCCAGAGGTTGGCCATAGTCTTTGTAGCCTGCCTTTGTTGGATGAGAAGTTGGCCCTTAGCGTTAAAAATAGCTGCATGGACGATTAGCCTGTAGGTATTTTCTGGCATCTTCTCCCCTCTTATGTAAGTTTTTCCTGTCCTTATCCTGTTTTCATCATATAAATCTAATATTTCCATAAACTACCTTCCTATAAAAAATCCTAGAATATTTCCAAGTTTTCACTAAAAACTAGGTTATTCTAGGATTATTGCTTACTTATCAGCCATTACTGCTGCTGTTATTCTTGGTATAACTTGTTTCTTACGGCTTAACACCCCTGGAGCGTTGATTGTTCCACTTTCTTTTAGGTCGCCAAACTCTTGCTTAATAGAGTCAAAATGCTCACCAACAACAAGAAGTTCACTTCTCTCATTAAAAATATCCGTTAGGACGAGGACAAAGGTAGACTCGTTCTTAGCCTTTATCTTTTCTGCCATAAGAGTCTTTAAATCCTCCATTATAGGGGTCAGTTCTTCAGGATTCATGGTCATTACTTGACCAACCCTAAAGTCTTCCCCAGCTATATTAAAGGTCTTGACATCGCCCTCAACAAGATCTCCCGCAGATTTTCCCTTTAGAGAAGTCGCTGCCCTAAACATTTTGTCTGCAAATTCTTCTGGATTAAGGTCGGCAATCTTGCTCATCCTATCTAAGATTCTCTTATCAGTTTCTGTTGTTGTAGGAGATCTGAAAAGGAGGGTATCAGAAATTATAGCTGCACAAAGAATACCAGCTATTTGCTTGCTTGGTCTTATTCCACTTTCAAGGTACATCTCAGAAATAATTGTTGCAGTTGAGCCAACTGGTTCTGCCCTAAAGAAAACAGGCCCTGTAGTAAGGATATTTGCAACCCTATGGTGGTCGATTATTTCTTGGATTTCTGCCTCTTCGATATCATCAATAGATTGGTTTCTTTCGTTGTGGTCTACTAAAATTAGTTTTTTCTTATCTGAAGAAATTAGGTGGTATCTGGAGATAGAGCCTACGATTTTTTCAGAAGAATCAACTACTGGATAGGACCTAAACCTAGACTTTGCCATAGCCTCTCTTACTTGGTCTAAGCTATCTTCTGTTGTGAAATAGACAATATTATCGGTTGTCATAACATGACTAATAGGAATTGTCATAGGCAAAAGCCTTGCTGTCATAAAGGAGTTATATTCAGTCGAAAGAACTGTTACATTATTTTTCCTAGCAAGGTCAATCATTTCTTCGTTCATGGCTGCCCCGTGAGTTAGGATAAGTAGGGCAATTTTCTTATTTAGTAGGTACTCATAATAATCATCCCTATTACCAGAAATTATAATATCTCCCTCTATCACAATCTCCTCAAGGTTAGTATCATCGCTTTCATTCATAGCAAAAACCGTCATCTTGCCATCATATTTTCTAGGATTTGTTGGTAGATTAATTATCTTTGCAGATAAGACATCAATGATATTATCAATAGGAGTCTCGCTCCTTCCCAAAATCTTATCATCCCATACATCCATATATGCACGAGTGATGTTTGATAGGGAGGCAATGCCCACAATCTTTCCCTCAGCATCAACTACTGAAAGAGAGTTCGCATCCCCCATCTGAAAAATATCCCAAGCATTTCTTATGGCTATAGAAGGATCTATGATATTTCCCTTATCAATATCCAAATCCTTAACCTGAAGTTGCATAGATTCTTTGATTTTTGGAGGTTTTACCCCGAAATAATCTAGGACAAACCTGCTTTCTGGATTAAGTTTACCTAGTCTTATAGGGATGGCTTTTACTTCACCCAGCCTATTTTTAAGGTCTGCATAGGCTATGGCACTCATTATGGAATCAGTGTCAGGGTTTTTGTGTCCTGTGATATAAACTACTTCTCTCATACTCTCTCCTTATACAAAATTCACCTTCAACATCTCTATCTTATACCTATCCACCTTATAGACTGTGATATGGATATTATCAACCGTAATACTATCTCCAAGTTTTGGAATCCTTGAGAGTTTGTCTATAACAAAGCCTCCTATGGAGTCGTTTTTCATCTCTACCAACTTGGTATCAAAATAATCATTGAAATCATTTAGGTGGATAGATGGATTTACCAAATACTCCTTGTCATTTATCTTATAAATAGTCTCATAGGCAGTATCGTATTCGTCATCAATCTCGCCAACAAGTTCCTCTACTATATCTTCGATTGTAACAAGACCGCTCGTTCCCCCGTACTCATCGATTACTATAGCTAGGGAAAGATTTTCCGACCTCATAGTTGTAAAAAGATCAAAGATATGCATATTATCATAGACATAAAAGGCTGGTCTAATCACATCAACAAGCTTCCACGTCTTATCTTCGGCAAGAAAACTTACCAAGTCTTTCATGTGAAGGATGCCCAAAACATTGTCAATGTTTTTTCCATAAACTGGTATTCTCGAATGGTTTGACTTTTTTAGAAAATCCTTCAGTTCATCAAGAGGCATATCGGAAGCGATTACCTCCATATTTGTTCTTGCAGTCATTATATCAGAAACGTCTGAATTTCCAAATTCAAAAACGTTGTTAATCATTTCACTTTCTTCGTTATTGATAACCCCTTGCTCCTCAGATACATCCACAAAAGTCTTTAGGTCTTCTTCTGTAACTCTATCAGAATCAACAGTATCTGGCACAAAAATCTTGGCTATAGAATTTGTGATAAGACCCAAAACAAAGGATAGGGGTGTTAAAATTATATTAAAAAACCTTATTGGTTTGGCTACTCTAAGGGCTAGGCCTTCACTGTTTGATGCAGCTATGTTTTTGGGAGTAACCTCTCCAAAGATAAGAACCACAATAGTAAGAACTATAGGTGAAATCACCGCCCCCTTAGCCCCAAAAACATCTGTAAAGAACAAAGTGGCTATAGTTGTGGTTACGATATTTACTATGTTGTTGCCTATAAGGATTGTTGTAAGCACCTTGGTTATGTTATCAACTAATTTTTTTAGGATATTAGAGTTCTTGACTCCATTTTTTTCCATCTGTCTAATTTTAAAAGTGTTTATGCTAGTAAGAGCCGTTTCTGATGATGAGAAAAATGCTGAAAAAAGTATTCCTACCACAATCAAAACTAGCTCAATTAAATTCTTAGTCGTCAAAACTTCCTCCTAAATCTATTATAAAGGAGATTTTAATAAATTAAAAGCTTAAATCGCAAAATTTTTTTCTTCCTTATGAAGAATAGTTTTTATGTATATTTTTTAGGAATATGCTAGCTAGAAATTAAAATAATTAGGTATATAATGTTTGTGTATCATAAGAAAGGGAGGAAAAAATGGCAGAAAATTCATTTTTTGAAAAAGCTTTTAAATTAAAAAAGCATGGTACGGATACTAGAACGGAGATAATGGCTGGTATAACCACATTTATGACCATGTCATATATCTTGGCAGTAAATCCTCAGATTCTTTCGGAAGCTGGTATGGATTATGGGGCAGTTTTCACAGGCACTATCATCGCAAGTGTGATAGCAATGCTAATAATGGCTTTTTATGCAAATCTTCCATTTGGACTTTCAGCTGGTATGGGGCTTAATGCGTTTTTCACCTACACAGTTGTTATGCAAATGGGTAAATCTTGGCAGTTCGCACTAACTGCAGTGTTTTTAGAAGGAATTATTTTCTTACTTTTATCTTTCGTTGGCGTAAGGGAGGCAATTTTTAACTCTATCCCTATAAATCTCAAAAAGGCCGTTTCAGTAGGTATCGGTTTGTTTATAGCAGAAATCGGACTATTAAACACAGGAATTATCAAACCTGGCGAGATATCTCTATCCCTTGGTGAGCTTACAAACGCTAATGGATTTATATTTTTCTTTGCACTAATTATAATGATCGTTCTTACAGCAAGAAATGTTAAGGGAGCTTTGCTTTGGGGAATCCTAGTTTCTACAGTCCTATCTCTTATTTTGGGAGTTACACATTTTCCTAATGCTCACGTTGTTTCCCTACCACCATCAATTGCACCAGTATTTTTCAAGCTTGATTTTTCAAATTTATTCTCACTTGAGATGTTTTCAGTCTTGTTCTCATTCTTGTTTGTAGATATTTTTGATACTCTTGGAACTCTTACTGGTGTTGCAACTAAGGCAAAGATGCTTGATGAAAATGGCAACCTACCAGAAGCCACCAAAGCACTTGTTGCAGATGCAGTTGGTACAACTTGTGGAGCAATTCTTGGAACAAGTACAGTTACAACTTTTGTTGAATCATCTTCAGGAGTTGCCGAAGGCGGAAGAACAGGTCTTACAGCCCTTTCAACAGCAGCCTGCTTTGTAATTGCAGCTTTCTTCTTCCCTATTTTCTCAATAATCCCAGCTCCTGCCACAGCAGCAGCCCTAGTTACAGTTGGTCTATTTATGATTACAACTGTGGCAGAAATTGACTTTTCCGATATATCAGAAGCTTTTCCAGCATTTATGACTATCCTCATGATGCCACTAACTTATTCTATAGCAGAGGGTATATCTTTCGGAATGATTTCTTATGCAGTAATCAAGTTGTTTACAGGCAAAGGCAAGGAAGTTTCTCCGCTTGTTTACATCCTTGCAGTAGTATTTATCATTAGATACCTCTTGCCACTTTTATAAAATCTTTAGCTAAAACTTGACAAGTTAGTAAAAAAGATTTATATTTATACTAATATTAATCGTAAATAGAAGTAGTAGCAGACCAGAAAGTCTACAGAAAGAAAATGGTTGATGGAAATTTTCGGCGGATGGTTTGTGAATGGATCTATTAGATCAAAGGTGAATAAAAAGTAGCCTGCGGGTTCTCCCACCTTACAGGGATAGGATATGAATGTATCTCAAAGATGTCTTTGGACAAGATGGATGGCACCGTGGGCTTGTGGCTCGCTCCTTATATGGAGCGGGTCTTTTTGTTTTAAGCAAAGGAGGATTTTATGAAAACTAGAAACATAACTATTTCAGCAATTTTTATGGCACTTGGACTTGTGATGCACTTTATGGTTCCACCAATTTTTGGTGGTGTTAAACCTGATTTTCTTTTGTCAATGATGTTTATGTGTTTGATAATTACAGATGATATCAGAGAAGCAATCCTTGTAGGTCTTTGTGGAGGCGTGATGAGTGCCCTAACGACAAGCTTTCCTGGAGGACAAGTCCCAAATATGGTGGAGAAAATTCTTACAACCTTTTTTGTCTACTACCTATTAAAGGCTATGGGCAGGGATTTGTCTAACCTACAGATAATCATACTTTTTGCCCTAGGTACATTGGTAAGTGGGGTAAGTTTTCTTGCTATAGCCCTCTTTATAACAGGTCAGTTGGCTCTATTTATTCCATCTATGTCAGTTGTCCTTTTGGCTATGGTTGTAAATTCAATTTTTGGGGTAATTCTTATGAATGTTTACAAAAAAATAAAAGCTTATATTTGAAGATAAAAATGAGGCCCTAAGTAAATCTTGAGACCTCATTTTTTATTATAGCTTTTTAGTTTTTAAAATTATAGGCTTTTTTTAGCTAAATTCGGTTTTTATAGTTTATCTTCAACCGACTTGATTTTTTGCTCCATAGTTGCTTTTTTGTCTCTCCTGTCATCCATTTTGATTACAGAATAAACCCTATCGCAACCCTTGGCAAATACAGATTCTTGCATTTTCCTAATAACTTCGAGACACTTATCAGCATCAGCCTCTATTACAGTTCCCATAGGATTTAATTTATATTTTACACCCTCTGCCATGAGAATTTTCTCTGCTTCTGCAACATACTTACTTACTGATGTTTCCTTAGTTCCAATTGGTATTAGGCATACTTCTACTACTGCCATCTAGTCCTCCTCATAAAATTTCTTGTAAATTTGGTAGGCATCCATGTGATCATCAATTCCACCAAGCTCTCTTATCGAATGCATGGCAAGGATTGGTTCACCGACATCTATACTTCTTATACCCAGATTTGATGCAGTTATTGGACCAATTGTTGAGCCCCCTTGCTTGTCGTTTCTGTTGTGGAAGGTCTGAAGCTTAACTCCAAGCTCCTTTGCTATTCTTATAAGCCTTGCCTTGGTTTCAATACCTGTGCTATAAGCACCATTAGCTGCAATTTTTATTACAAGTCCCTCATTCATCCTAACCTCGTTGGTTGGATCAGAAAAACTCTTGAAATTTGGGTGGATAGCGTGGGCTTGGTCGGCA
This sequence comes from uncultured Anaerococcus sp., assembly GCF_947253225.1. Lineage (GTDB taxonomy): Bacteria > Bacillota > Clostridia > Tissierellales > Peptoniphilaceae > Anaerococcus. Next base: position 20,888 of record NZ_CAMXYR010000005.1, read on the forward strand.
CTAATTAGGTAGGAATTTTCTATAGCTCTAAAGTAATCTTCTTCGCTCTTTCCTAGGGCTAGGATTATCCTTTTTAGGCAAGTAGCTAAAAATGGTGAGAAAGCTCCAGTTCTTGTTCTTGACCCAATTTCCTCATTATCATTTAAGATTAGGACCTTGGTCCTTTTTGAGCAACTAGCCACAAAAGCCATAAGGGATGCGTGAACAGACCCTAGATTATCAATCCTTCCTACTTGGTACATATCGTTGATGATTGCTCCCTTTTGCCTGTCGTAGAGGGCAAGGTCATAGTCAATAACATCCTTGTCAGCTATGCCAAGCTCACTTGCTACAAGCTTTTGGACAAATCCATCAGCTTCAGCCACATCCTTTATAGTTTTAACTATAGGATAGAGGTTGTCTTGGGGGTTGTAAGAAAAGTCTTTATTTACAGTCCTATTCATATGAATAGCGGCATTGGGAATTGTTAATAGATCCCTGTCGATATTTACAAGGCTATTAGTAAGCTCTCCATTTTTTTCGTAAACAACCTTTCCTGCAAGAGATAGGGTTCTATCAAGCCATGTTGAATAAATCATTCCTCCGTAAAGTTCAACATTGAGCTTTAGATATCCATTTTCTGCCATTTCAGCCTTAGATTTCAGCTTAAAGGTAGGTGATTCTGTGTGCGAGCCAATTATATCAAAGCCATTTATAGGATTTTCTCCTAAGTCTATAGCAAAAAGGGCAGTCCCATCCCTTACAACAAAATACTTGCCCAGCTGGTCAAGCTCCCACTTGTCTTTTTCCTTTAGTTCCCTGTAGCCTTTTTCCCTCAAAATCTCACTAGCATTTTCAACTGCATAGTAAGAAACAGGGCTTGCGTCAATAAATTTTATTAAATCTTTTGTTAATTCTATCTTGTTCATAATTATATGATACCCAAATTTTTCGTGTAAGCATTAGCTAATAAAGGGTAGAATACTAATAGATATATTTTGAAATGAGGTTATTATGGAAAATACAATTATCAAAAATCCGACTAAGAGGGCAATTTTTATTGAAATTCTTATGTTTCTTGCCTATGCCTTCTTTGCGGTCAACTGGATTGCAGGCTCATCCCTCACTCCTCAAATTCTCGATACCTACGGAGTTTCCGGCCCCCATGCAGTTAGTCTTATAACAAATGTGGTAACTTTGGCAAAAATTATAGGAAACCTTCTTGCGGCTTCAATTTTCGCCAAGCTCTTTCCTAAAAAATCAATCTCCCTCGGAGCTTTGTTGATACCTCTGGGCTCTTTGTTGGCAGCCCTTGCCCCAAGTTTTCCTATCTTTTTATTAGGAAGATTTGTGATGGGCTTTGGTGGAGCACTATTTGTTGTTTACTTCTCACCTGTTGTCATGAATTATTTTGACCACAGCCACAGGCCTGTGGTAAATGCCATAAATAACGTCGCCTATAATGTGGGAGGAATAATCGCCCTCCTCATGGTTAAGCCAGTTCTTAGGATGATTGGTCACGGCAGGGGAACTCTTGTGGCCTTTTCCCTTATTTCCATGCTTGTTTTCATCCTTTGGATTTTCGTTGGTGAAGACTTTGAAATCAAGCAAACAAAAACGGCGACCAAGGAATTTTCCCTAAAGGATGCCTTCAAGGAGAAAATCGCCCTCCTTATGCCAACTATGTACTTCGGCCACCTAACCCTCTACATGGTTATGCTTAATATCTTTCCAAATACCAACTTTTTGACAATACCAGCAGAAAGAGTGTCAACCTACTTTACCATAGGAGCTATGGCAGGTACGCTGATTTCTATTGTTGTTGCCAATAAAATCAAAAAGAGAGTGCCTGTCCTAAAGCTTGGAGGAATACTTGTAACGTTAATTGGTCTTGGCCTAATTAATGCCAAAAATCCAACCCTTGTTACAATCCTCGCTCTAGGTCTTGGAACGATGATGTATGTTCCCCTAACCAACTTCGTCTTGGTTGTCCAAGAACTACCCAGTATGTATCCAGAAAAGCTCACCCAAATCATGTCAGTTTTCTGGTCTTTGGTCTATACTTTCGAGACTATAGCCTACCAGATAATCGTCCTTATCCAACACAATTTCGGAGATAAAACTGCCCTCACAGCGACAGTAATTCTTTCAGCAACCTTCATAGTAGGCTCTTTCTTCATGCCAGAGCCAAGCGAAGTTAAAAATAACCAGTAAGCCTAGAGCTTGCTGGTATTTTTTTCTAAAACTATAAAAGAATTTTTTAGAAGACTTCCATCTTCATACTTATTTGAAGTAAGGATAGTAAAACCTCCTAGGTCTATTTGTCTATCCTCTCCGAGATTAATTACAAGCTTAAGCTCAGAAGATTGGTAAAATCTTTGGATTATTAAAAGCTCGTCCTTGCTCTTAATCCTAATTCCACCTTCTTTGATACATTCCTTGCTTTTAAGGGCAAATATCCCCTTAATCTTTCTTATCAAATACTCCTTCTCGCCTAGCCTATCCCAAAGGAAACTCCTCCTAGAATCTGGATCATATCCACCTTCAAGGCCGATTTCTGTCCCATAATACATACAAGGAGTCCCAACAAAGACTGTCATCAAGGCGATTCCTGCGAGAAGCTTATCTTCTGACCTATCCACTTCTGTAAGAAATCTCAAAGTATCATGAGTATCAAGGAGGTTTAGGTTCATCCTATTAACTTGATCCTTATTTCTAATAAGAACCCTATTTAACCTAAAGGCCATAGCTCTGGCATCAATCTTGCCCTTAAAATAATCAAGACTAGCCTTGGTGAAGGAATAATTCATAATAGAATCAAACTGGTCTCCCATTAGAAAGCTTGACCCATCGTGCCAATTTTCTCCAAGAATCACTGCATCTTTCTTTAGCTCCTTAATTTCTTTCCTAAAGGCTCTCCAAAAGTCGTGGCTAACCTCATCAGATACATCTAGTCGCCATCCATCAATGTCAAACTTTTCTATCCAATATTTTCCAACATCAATCAAATATTTTTGAACCTTTTTGTTAGAAGTATTAATCTTTGGCATAGATGGAACTTTAGCAAAGGTTTCGTAAGTCTTATCCTCATTCATATAAAACCAATCATAATAGATTGACTCCTTTTGCTTGGCCATAACATCAAGGAAAATAGGATTTTCCTTGCTCATATGGTTGAAAACACCATCAAGAACTAGCTTCATCCCCCTAGCATGGAGATTAGCTACAAGCTTTTTGAAGTCCTCCTCATCCCCAAAATGAGGGTCGATCTGAAAATAATCTATTATATCATATTTATGGTTGGAAATTGACCTAAAGATTGGAGTAAGGTAGATGGCACTTATCCCTAAATCCTTGAGATAGTCAAGTTTATCAACTATACCCAAAAGATCTCCTCCAGCAAAGCTTACTGGATTTGGTTTAGCTTCCCAGGCCATATTGATGTAGGACGCATCTTTGCTAAAGTTGCCCCTAGCGAACCTATCGACAAATATCTGATAGAAAACAGCCTCCTTCATCCAAGCAACTGTCGGAAAAAGGTCAGCTTCGTTGATATAAGGCATATGGAAAAAATTATAATAGGCATCGGTGAAATCATAAGTTTCAGTAAGTCCATCTTCGCTAAAATAATACTCCTCCTCCCCATCATTAATCTTAAAAACATAGCAAAGTCTTCTATCATCAAGCCTTAGCCTTGCTTCATAGTAATAAAAAAGTTCATCCTCATAGGCAACTTCCATCTTAATATTCTTCCAAACAATTGGAAAGTCAAACTTCCTTCCATAAACTAAGTCAACCCCAAGCTCTTCCTTGGCAGTTCTAAACCTAATGATAATTTCATCAACCCCAATAGAATTTGCCCATTGGCTCTCCATCCTATGAAAAACAGCTTCTTTATTCAAATTAACTCCTTATTTCAAAATATTCGCTAGGTGCAAGTTCCCTCACCAGTTCATTGACCTTAAAGCTAACTAGTGAGATTAATTTTAAGCAATTTTATAATTAAAATTATATCAACTTAGCTACCCTTAGTCAAAACTTCCAAAGCTTAGCTTTTGCGTAAATTTTTGCAAGATAAAAGACTCAAGTTAGCCTATAAGCTTACTTGAGTCCCCAAATAAATTTATGGAATTATTTACATTTTACCCATCTTAATCCTTTTTCTTAATAAGACCATAGATGATTCCTCCAACAATTGAACCTACTAGGACAGCTCCTACAAAGAGTCCTGCTTGACTTAGGCTTGACATGGCTGGTAGGACAAAGATACCACCATGTGGGGCTGGAGCTGATACATTGAAGGCTCCGACAATTGCACCTGCTAGGGCAGATCCTATAACTGAGGCTGGAATTACCTTGCCTGGTTCTGCTGCTGCAAAAGGAATTGCGCCTTCTGTGATAAAGCTTGCTCCTAGGATATAGTTGGTAATTGTTGTCTTTCTTTGCTCTTCAGTAAATTTTTCCTTGAAGAAAGTTGTTGCTATTGCTATGGCAATTGGAGGAACCATTCCTCCAACCATAACTGCTGCCATGAAGGTTCCGATTCCTGTATCTGTGAAAGCACCTATAGCAAAAGCATAGGCTGCCTTATTGATAGGCCCACCCATATCTACTGCCATCATGCCCGCAAGGATTGCCCCAAGAATGAGCATATTAGCTCCAGATAGGCTCATCAACCAGTTGTTTATGACTGTGTTAATGCCTGTAAAGATTGGATCGACTATGAAAAACATCAAAGCTCCAACGATAAGTAGTCCAAATACTGGATAAATTAACATAGGCTTTAGACCTTCGATTGATTTTGGAAGATTTCTTAAAGCTTTCTTCATTAGGTTTACTATAAAGCCTGCAAGGAAACCACCGATTAATCCACCAATAAAACCTGCACCCCTGCTTGCCATAAGTCCTGCCACCATACCAGGCATTAGGGCTGGTCTATCTCCAATTGACATGGCTATAAAGCCTGCAAGGACTGGAATTAGGAAGGAGAAGGCATCCCCACCAAGACCATTGAGGAAGTTAAAGGCAAGGGCGTTTTCTCCAGCAAATCTTTCTACTAGGAAGGATATGGCCATAAGGATGCCACCACCGATTACAAATGGTAGCATATGGCTAATACCATTCATGAGATCTCCATAGGCTTTTTGCCAGAGGCTTTGACCTTCGTGGCTTTCTTCTGCTTGTCCTCTTCCTTCCTCAGCATGGAAGATACTAGCCTCGCCCTTGATTGCCTTTGCGATAAGCTCATCAGCTTTTCTAATCCCATCAGAAACTGGTCTTTGGATTACTTTCTTGCCGTCAAACCTGTTAGTTTCAACCTTCTTATCTGCTGTTATTATTATTGCGTCTGCCTCTTCTATTTCCTTGGCTGTGAGCTTATTTTTGATACCATCTGATCCATTTGTTTCTACTTTTATTGATACTCCAGCCTTAGCTGCCGCCTTTTCTAGGGCTTCTTGAGCCATATAAGTGTGGGCGATTCCGTTTGGACAGGCTGTTACTCCAAGAAGTTTGATAGAACTTGTTGGGTTAGTTTCCTTGGCTACTTCTTCTTTTTTGTCAGAATATTTCTCGATTATCTTATAAACATCATCAGGGCTAGTCGCCTTTTTCAAAGCTCCAATAAAGCCCTCTTTCATAATCATCTTAGAAAGCTCTGCCAAAGTTTCTACATGGAGGTTGTTTTCCCCAGCTGGAGCACCTATGGCAAAAAATATTTCTGTAGGTTCGCCATCAAGAGAGTCATAGTCAAGCCCACCTATTTTCTTTGCAAACATAACCGCTGGCTCTTTAACAGTTGAGTTTTTTGTGTGGGGTATAGCTACAGATTCTCCTAGGGCTGTTGAGCCTTGGGCTTCCCTATCTACAAGTCCCTTCTTGAAGTCTTCCTCGCTTTTGGCATAGCCTTTTTCATAAAAATTCTTGGCAATTTCCTTAATCGCCCCCATCTTATCCTCTGCCTTTAGGTCGAAGACCATAAGGTCAGCCTTGAGTAAATCTCTAATTTCCAATTTCTCTTACCTCTACTTTCTCCAAAATTTCCTCAATCTTTTCTCTACTAGCAATATCAGGACTAAAGGCTGTCGCACTCCCACAAGCAACACTTAGCTTGTAGGCATCAAGCTTGGAATAACCCTTGCTTATTGCATAAATGAAACCACCTACCATCGAATCTCCAGCTCCTACGGAATTAACAAGCTCTCCCTTGATGGCACAAGCCTTGTAGACCTTATCTTCATCCACAAAAATCGAACCGTAAGCTCCCAGAGATACTATAACATTTTGGGCTCCCAAGGAAATCAACTCCTTAGCATACTTGATTATTTCATCCCTTGACCCTATTTCAGTCTCGAAAATATTGCCCAATTCTTCTTCATTTGGTTTAAGCAAGACTGGTTTATACTTCAAGTAGTCCAAAACTTCCTTAGTAGCTATATCTACAGAAAACTTAGCCCCAGTTGTCTCGATAACTTTTTTATAAAAATCCTTATCCAAACTCTTTGGCAAAGAGCCAGAAATCACCAAATAATCATCTTCCTTAATATCATCTAAGCTCTTAAAGAAAGCTTCGACTTCTTGACCTCTAATCTCTGGTCCACCTGCGTTAATCTCTGTTTCAGTCCCATACTTTAGCTTGACATTAATCCTCGTATCTTCAGCTATTGGGGTGAAATGCTCACTAATACCAGCCTTTCTTAGCTCATTTTTGACAAATTCACCAGGAAAACCTCCTATAAAGCCGAGATTTACTGGATTTTCTCCCAGATTTTTGAGGATTTTGGCAACCATAATTCCCTTGCCACCAGCATATTTTTCCTCAGTCTTTGACCTTAGGGTCTTGCCATCCTCAAAGCTTTCAAGCCTCATTATATAATCTATGGATGGATTAGTCGTTAATGTATAAATCATTTATCCTCCCTTATTAGTTCACAATCCTCTCTCCTACAAATCTTTGAATGATAGAGGAGGTTTTCCTTGCTTGAATCAGCAAGCACATAGCAAACATCGCTCATCTGCTTTGCCCTTCTCTTTAGCAAGGCCTCGTTTAGGTCAGCTGTGTAGTAGAAGTCTCCATCAAAACCATTAGAACCCAAAAAAGCAAGGTCAAACTTGTAATTATTAAGCTCCTCCATAGCGATAGGTCCAAGACTTACACCAGTCTTAATCTTGATTTCTCCTCCCAAAATACTAGTAGGAATCTTTCTTTCCATAAGCTTGCCTAAGTGGGTAATCCCATTGGTAACTACTTTAATATCTCTTGCCTCAATATAATCAATTAGGATATTAGTAGTTGAACCTCCATCAATAAAAATTAGCATCTTATCCTTAATCAACTTAGAAGCCTTCTTGGAAATGGCCTTTTTAGCCTCTAAATTTGTAAGCTCATTATCTGAAAAACTTAGCTCATCTTGGTTTATAGTGAGGACTGCTCCCCCATGAACCCTCTTAATCTTTCCCTCATCTTCCAAAAAGTCCAAATCTCTCCTTAGAGTCGATTCGCTAATACCAAGTCTTTGAGTCAAATACCTGTTGGATATTTTCTTTTCCTTATTGAGTGTAGCTAATATCACATCTAATCTTTCTTCAAATATCATGCTAAGATTATAACATCATTTTCATTCATTTTCAACCAAATTCTTTCAAAACTAGTCAAGCCCATTCTTATTTGACTAATTATCGAAAAACACTATAATTATTAAAAGCGTATAAATTCTACATAAGGAGCAAGTATGAGAGAACTAGAAGAAAGAATATTAGAAGAAGGTATTGTAATAGGACCTAACATCCTCAAGGTCGATTCCTTCTTAAACCAACAAATCGACTGCAAACTCATCCAACAAATGGGCAAGGCCTTTGCCGAACATTTCAAGGACAAAAAAATTGATAAGGTTCTTACTGTGGAATCTTCAGGAATTGCCCCAGCCCTTGCCACAGCCCTCGAACTAGGTGTCAAGTGTGTCTTTGCAAGAAAGCAACAATCCCTAACCACAGGCGATAATGTCTACCACTCAAGCGTATATTCCTTTACCAAACAAGTTACAAACGAGCTTATAGTTTCCAAAAACTTCCTCAAAGAGGACGAAAATGTCCTAATGATTGACGACTTTTTGGCAAATGGTCAAGCTGCCAAGGGCATGGTTGCCCTAGTAAGACAAGCTGGAGCAAACCCAGTTGGTTTTGGTATAGTAATTGAAAAGTCCTTCTCTGAAGGTCGTGAAGTAATCGAAAAAGAAATGGACCTTGAAGTTTATTCCCTAGCAAGAATCGCCAAACTTGAAGAAGGCAAGATTACCTTTATTCAAGATTAAAATCTCATATAAAAAAGGAGCCTCGGGCTCTTTTTTTGTGGCGATTTTTACCATCTTCTCCTAAGCTTTCAATTACAAGCTAAATTCTTTCAAAACCTTTCATCCTTCCAAGCCTTTAAAACTTATTATATAATGATGATAGAAAATGACTTCCCCTTACGAATATATAGGTGAAGGAGGATGGAATGGATGAGAGAAGAATAATTGATGGAATAAAAATCAGAGATGAGAAACGTCTTATCGAATTTATTGATGTCTATGGCAAAATTATGAAGGCGAGTATCGTTAAGACAATTGGCTCTAGGAATGAGCTTGTTGAGGAAGTCCTAAATGATAGCCTCCTTGCTATTTGGGATAATATTGATTCTTTTGATGAAACTAGGTCATCTTTTAAAAATCGGTGTGCAGGACTTGCTAAATACAAGGCAATTGATTGTATCAGGAGGGAGAATCGCCACAAGACCCTTGCCCTTGATAGACTCAGTGAGCCCATCGCCTACGAGGAGGACTTTGACCTTGATGAAGCAGAAGAAATCTTAGAACTTTTATCTGATGAAGATAGGGAAATTTTTGTGAAACTTTTCTTGGAAGGCTACAAATATGAGGACCTAGAAAAGGAAACTAGGCTTTCCAAAGAAAGACTCTACAACAAGGTCTCTCGAACAAAGAAGAACTTACGTCTTAAACTAGGAGGAACTTATGAATAATATTTATGATAAGATTAACGATATGGATTTTGCTACAGGAGAAATCGACCTAAGCGACTTAGAAAGAGCAAGGCTTATAAAACTTGCCAAGACCTATAGCAAGAAATCTTACAAAAAACAAATCATATCCATAGCTTGTGCCTTAATTCTCGTAGCAGGATTTGGTATAAGCCCTGCCAGGGCTGAGCTTGTAAAAGTTGCTACAGATGTCAAGGTTAGCATGATGGAGGCCTTTGGAGCAAGCCCTGACTCCTACAAGTATGTAACTAGCCTAAACCAACCAATAAGCCTAGGCGATGATGATTTTGTAATAGGCAATCTCGCCTTTGATAACAAGTTTCTTTTTATAAATACCCTAAGAAAGGCAGATAGTCAAGATACTAAGCTTAATTCAAGCCTCTACAAGCTTGTTATTAATGGAAAAACTTATAAGCTGAGGGGAGCATCAGGCTCGGAAGTTCTCCTCAAGGATGGAAAGACCACTAGCGAAAATCTTATGTTAAACTTTGATAAGGACTTTCCAAGCCTAGAAAATGCAGATGTCGACCTCTACTATATGAATGGGAATGCCACAAAAGTTGTCTCCCTCAAGGCAGATATAAATACTGTAAATAATGATAACAAGATATTAGCAGAAAATATGCCCCTAAATAATCAAGCAAGACTAAGCCTTATGAAAATAAATCCTATAAGCCTAACTTGCCTTATTGAAAATCTCGATGATGGATACGTCTACGAATTGGAAGGACTTGATGAGGATGGCAGGAAAGTTTCCCTTGATGAAAGGCTTATGGAAGATGGCAAGGCAAGCTTCGTCTACAATGCTAGTTTTTCAGACCTTAGCCTTGATGAAATAAGAGATGGCAGAGAAATAAAATTTAGCCTAAAAGCAAGCAAAAGAAACAAAGAATCTGGCAAAGAAACTGATGGCACCTACCAGACAATCGCCGAATTTACTTGTTCTTGCAAGTAAAGCACCCCATCCTATGATACAAAAAAATCGTCACACCCTAAGAGGTATGACGATTTTTATTTTATCTATCTATTGAAGTTTTCCTTTGGTAGAAGAAAATTCCTAGGCTCATCACCTAGACACCGATTATTGAGAAGAGAATTACTCCCATCCCACCAGTTCTTGGATATGTGAACCTGTGGTTTTTGATTGTGATTTCTACAATATCATCACTTGTAAGTTTGCTAGTTGCCATATGCTTTTGGCTTAAAACATCGACCTTAGCCTTACCATTTTCTTCCTTCAAATCCAAAAGGATTGGCTCTTTTAGTTTCAAACAACCTTTTGGAGCAGTCTCTTCTACTATGATATACTTACCTAGTTGGTCTATATACAAGTCCCTACTTTCAAATATAACTTCTCCATCTATAAGGTCAAAATTCTTCTTGATTTCTTTTACATAACTCTTATTTAGGAAGGTTATTTCACTTACCTTGTATTCTCCCTTATTCTCAGAGTTTATTCTGTCATCTAAGACCTTATAAAGACTGAATTTCGCTCCAGAAACTTTCTTGTTGCCATCATCATTCTTTATAATTTTAACCCTCGGCTTATTGATATTATCAATCTTTGCTGGGACAACAGTATCATTTTTACTAAAGTTTTTGATTTCCTCTACCTTATAGCCTGTTGCAGATATATCTCTTATTTTTAGCCAGCGTCTTTCGCCTCTGCTTAAGTTTCTAATCCTTATATATCTAGCATAGGTATTGAGATTTTCGCTTATATCATAAACCTCATTACGCTTATCATCACTAGGCTTGTTTGTTCCATTTGGATTCTTATACTTTCTAAATCTCCTATAGTTGACACCATCAAGTGAATACTCAATTACATATTCATCATAGGCATCATTTCCATTATTAGACCCCTTAGCTGGACCTTGGTTAAAGTCAAAGGAATCTATCCTATAAAGTCCCTTTAGGTCAATTCCAACAAATTCGTCCTTATCTACATGATCACCAATTGATTGGCTCCATAACTTAACCTCGCCAACACTATTTTTGTCGTTATCAAACATTCTCTCCTTATCATAATCAGCAATATACTTACTGTACCTGTCTGAATAAATTAAGTTATCTTTAGTCAAAGTAATTTTGCCAACTTTTTCCTTGCCCTTAATGGTAAATAAGCTTGTATCTCCATACTCATTCACAAAGGCCTTTAAGATTTTATCTTATTTCATATAACCATCTGGAAGTCTAGTTTCTTCTAGGGTGTAAGTGCCTGGACTTAGGAAGTCAAAGACGTACCTATTTATTGTTTCATCGTATCCATCACGAGGAATAAACTTATCGTCATCATCCTTAGCCAACCTGAAATCTGCTCCCTTTATGATGAATTTATCTTTCTTGTCGACCTTCTCAAAGGCAAATTCTCCCAAATCATCCCAGTAGTTTTTGACTTTCAAAGTTATGGTTGGATTATCTTCAAAAAGTTTTGAATAGTCTATTTCGATTTTATCATCAAATTTCTTGTTAGCATCTTCTGCTTTAAAGTTATAGACATCATTGGTTAAAGACTCGCTAACTAATTTCCATCCAAGACTAAGCTTTGTCCCACTAACTCCCTTTATCTTTACCAAGTCGAGAATTATTGGATTCATTATTTGGTAACCATCAGGGTTGGAAGTTTCAGAAAGGAGATAACGACCAAGCTCTGTTATAGGTCCATCATCAAATTCTGCCCTACCATTTACTAAAGTAATATCTTTTACTTTTCTAAAAGTACCATAGTTGAGATTTTCCGTACTTGTAATATCATTTGGTATCTTGTATAGGGCAAATTTCGCAGTGAAGTCTTTATTGACCTTGTTAGTATCAATTAATTCATTAGTTTTACCGTCGATTTTTTCAAGGACGAGCCTTGGGTTTTGGAGATTTCCAATATCAAAAGGCTTTAGGTTCTCTTGGTCTTTTTGGCTAATTGAGCTTATATCCATAAGCTTATGACCTTCAACAGCAAACTCATCAACTCTCAACCAGCGACCAGATGACCAAAGCTTGTTTCTAACTCTTATATATCTAGCATATATTGGCTCTGTATAAGTGATGGTGTTGATTGTATTTGCCCTATTATTCTTGTCAGGGTTAGTGTTTTGATAATCCTTTAATTTGAAATAAGTTTGTCCATCAAAAGAATATTCTAAAGCACAATCATCAAAGGCATCATTGCCAGCTTCACCAGTATTAGCCTTGTTTGTGATTAATTTAATCTTACTTATCTTATGAGTCGTCTTTAAGTCAAGACTTATATAATCATCCTTATTCAAAGAATTATTATTCAAATGGAAAATAGCTTGGCTATTTTCGTTACCATCTGTAACATTTTCTATATTTTCAACTTGACACGCTAAATTATGGCTTAATTGGACATCTTTTACTCTCTCATCTCTTGGATTTTTGCTATCCTCATAAACCCTAACTGTACCCTCATCATCAATGCTAATCTTATAAAGCTTGTCAGTTTTCATAAAGCCTTTTGGAGCAAGAGTTTCTTCAAGGGTGTAGTCTCCCTATCTTAGGTAGTTAAATTCAAAAGTTTCATTTACTTTTTTGGTCAAAGTTTGTGAGAAGGTCTTATCTCCATCCTTGGTGAGCTTGAAAGTAGCAGTCTTATCACCCGCTATATCAACCATAGGTTCTTACAAGGAGGTTGCCTTTTTCTTGAAAGCAAACTTAGACTTTAGTTCCTTGTTGGTTACCCTAAATACTGCCATTACACCATTATTTGTGTCGATACTTAATTTCGCTATATAAGTGCTTGGCTTTATTTCAAACCAAGAGATTTTCTTCTTACCACCATCAACTTGGTCTTCCTTGACATTTAGAAGGATTGGCTTGTCGAGCTTCCTATATCCTCTTGGAGGAACTTTCTCAACTAGGATATATTTTCCTAGCTTTTGAATTTGAAGTTGATTATCAGAAACCTCTCTTCCATCCTTATCTTTTACCTTAGTAAGACTATTTTCTATAGAAATCTTGTGAACATGTTCTCCAGAATTTTCATTCAGATTATTAACATCCGCTACAGAATCATCAACTTTTCTAAGCTCAAATTCTGCATTAGCATTTGATATTGCTCTTCCATTCTCATCTTGCTTGATTATCCTAATCTTAGGATTTTCCAAGTTTCCTATATCAAACAAATCTGTGTCTAGGATTGTATCTTGTCTTTCGTTTGCTAAATCTTTTACAGGCTCAACCCTATAGCCTTGGGCTTCAAAGCTTGTAACCCTTAGCCAACGACTTCCAGATTCAACATTGCTCCTTATGCGTACATATTTTGCTACAAAAGGATTAGAAAGATTAATAGTCTTGATTTCGCTATCATCTACCAAAGTCTTATTGTAGGAATCAGCCTTATAGAAGTTTGTTCCATCAAGAGAATACTCTATGTCAAAGTCTTCAAATATATCCTTTCCTGCATCCTTGCTAACAGTATTTTGCAAGAATTTTAGGCTTGTTACATAATGTGCTTCATTAAAGGCTAGTTGGAGGTAATCATCCTTCTTTAATTTTGAACCAGATAAGCGGAAGGTTGCTTCATTGGTGTCATCATCATCAGTTGCATTTCCCACATTATCTATTTGGATGCTTCCAAAGTTATGGCTTAGACTCGCATTAATCTTTGCTGGCGTTTTGTTAGTAGCATCCTTATAAACAACCGCATTTAAATAATCGTCTACTTTTGCCTTGTAGTCTAAATTTGCTCTCATATAACCTGATGGAGCTAGGGTTTCTTCGAGAGTGTAATCTCCCGCTAAAAGATTTGTAAATTCAAATCTTTCAGAGACCTTCTTCTTTTGAACCTGTGGTGCAAATGAATTATCCCCATCCTTGGTCAACTTAAATTCAGCCTGAAGATTTCCATTAGGAATATCTTGCATTGTCATGTTAGGAGCACTTTGGATTTTCTTCTTGAAGGCAAACTTAGACTGGATTTTCGTGTTTTTAACGCTAAATTTAATCAGTCTACCATTTTCTTCAAGACCTATGGTCAAGTTGCTAACACTTGCAACATTTCTAAACCAAAGTACCTTCTTCTTACCACCAGTTATCGCTACTTGGTCTTGGTAGGCCTCTAAAAGTATTGGCTTAGTAAGTTTCTTGTAGAATTTTGGAGAAGTTTTCTCTACAAGGATATACTTACCGACCTTGTCTAGGCTTAATTGACTGTCCGAAACTTCATTTACTTTGCTATCAATTAGCTTGCTTGTTCCATTGTCAACTATAATCTTATAGACTAAGTCTCCAGAGCCTTCTGTGAGATTATTAACATTTGTACTAGCATCATCGACTTTTCTTAGCTCAAACTCTGCATAAGCTTTTGCTATATCTCTTCCATTTTCATCAGTCTTTATAAGCTTGATTTTTGGTATTTCTAAGTTGGCAATCTCAAAAACATGGGAATCACTAGTTGCTAAGGTCTCTTGATTTTCAAAGGATATTTCCTTCTTCTGGCTTACAGGATAACCCTCAACCCTAAATTCATTTAGCCTCAACCAACGACCACTAGACTCAACCTTATTCCTAATCCTAACAACCTTGGCACAGAAAGGAGTATTTTCATCAATCGTCCTAATCGTGTTGGCGTAAGTTCCCTTGGTCGGATTGGTGTTAGCGTAATTCTTAAACTTGTAGAAGTTAGTCCCATCAAGGGAATACTCTAGGTCAACATCATCAAAGGCATCATTGTTTCCACTATTTGCTCTTATATTTTGCAGGAGTTTTACCTTGCTGATGTAATGGAGGCTACCTAGGTCTAATTGGATATAATCTCCCTTGTTAATTTTCGAATCTTTCAACTTAAAGACAGCTTCATTTCCTTCATCCCCATCTGATGCAAAAGAAATATTAGCAACTGAATTAGTTTTTAGCTTGTGGGAGAAAGTTGCCCTTACTTTCTTAGGAACTTCATCAGCTGTTGGCTCGAAAATCCTAACACTTCCGTCTTCACTTACGCTTATCTTGTAGTTCTTGGCTGTCTTAAGGTAACCCCTCGGAGCTTGAACTTCCTCGAGAGTGTACATCCCTTTTTTGAGATTTTCAAAAATAAACTTCTCAAACGCTTTCTTAGTTTGCTCAAGAGCCTTGAAAGACCTATCGCCGTCCTTGGTCAACTTAAACTTAGCTTCCAAGTTCCTATCATAAAGCTCAGCCATATGGCTTGTAGTAGATTCTGCTCTCTTGTAGAAGGCAAACTTAGCCATAGGCTCTTGTCTGTTTTCGATTCTTATGAGGTTATTTATATCATAAAACCAAGATCCAACATGAGTCTCATACTCTTTAATATCATAGTGGCGAACTTCTATACCATTTTCAAAAATGTAAAAGCCTATAGAACCTTTATCATCAACGAGAAGTCTGTAAGTTGCCTTTGGATTTTTCACAAAACCCTCAGCAGCCTTAGTTTCCTCAAGGTCGTAGTAACCCATGGTTAGATTATCAAAAACATAGTTTTATTTAAGCTTCCATTTTTTATTTACCGACCCATTATTTCCAAAAGTCCTATCAATGTCAGAATCTCCAATCTTTACTCCAGGATCTATCCTATGCTTTATTTTGGTAAGTTTAAATTCAACTTCTTCTTGGACTGAAATATCTTCACCGATTGGATTTTTCGTTTTATTTGTCGTTTCTTTTACCTTTCTTAGGGCAAACTTTGACCTAATCACGTCATTTTTGCAAGTAAATTCAAACATATTGTCCTTACCAGATAAGCTAATATCCTTATTATCCCCAAGCTTTTTTATAGCAACATTGCCCTTTTCATCTTTGCTAAGCTCCACTAGAAGGGGTTTTTTTTATAATATCGTATCCATAAGGTGATTCGTATTCTGCAAAAATATACTTGCCAGAAATCCTAAATTTGAGAGCTTGGCTTTCAAGTTTACAATCTTTTACTTCTAAAATCTGATAATTAATACCAGTATTTGCTTTCTTAGGTAGGTAATAATCCTTGCCTTTAAGTCTTATAAGGTCATCACCCTTATCATCTGTATACTCATGCCAGCTACAGTTAGTTTTGTTTTTAGCTAGGCTCCATCCATCATTGTTGGCTAGGGCTTCGTTGATATCTTCATCGCTTACATCATCTCCAACTTTAAAGATGCAGAATTTTGCGACTCCCTTCAAAGGCTTATTATTTTCATTATTTTTGATTATTCTAATCATCGTTTCCTTATTGTTGGTGAAGGTGTAAAAGCCAGCTGTTTTATTTATCCTTTGTCCATTTCTTCTTACAGTTACAGTCAATTTGTCATCAACCACAAGCTCAAATGGACTCCTACTAAGGTGGTAGCCTTCTGGAGCTTTTGTCTCATAAAGTCTATAGGTTCCTGGCCTGATATCCTCAAAGTGAATCAAGCCATTTGAATCGGATGTTTGCCTATCAACTTGTTTGGTCTTGTTGTCTTTCCCAAGCCAAAATAGAGTAAACTCCGCTCCCTCTAAGGGGAGTGTTCTATCATTGCTATCAACCTTTTTTATATTAAAACTTGTCGATTTTTTTGTATTAGAAACATTGATTATTTCATCATTGATTTTTTTATCATTAACTTTGTAAACATACCCGCTTCTATTTACCTCAGAAGAAGCTAGTTCTTTGGCAATAACTCCACCTTCAATTTTAGAAAATCCTCCAACATCATAGACTAGTTTATAATCATCGAAGTGCGTAAAATTATTAGTTCTAATTTGCTCAACTATCCAATATTTCCCTTTACCTAGACCATCAAACTCAAACTCTCCAGTTTTACCATTCATAAAAGTCTGTAAATCACTACCATTGACAAAAGCTGGATATATCTTTACTCCATCCTTGGTGGTAAATGACCCATAATTACCAAACCCATCAGGATAATCCCTATATAAAACAAAGTCGGTAGATTTTGTAAATTCATTTATGAGCATATATATCTTTTTATATTTGTCTTCACCATAAACATTACCAAACTCACCATTTTCGATTTTTTCTTTAAGAACAGTATACATATCGTCGGTAAATCTTCTGCCGTATTGGTTGGTCTTTATGAATTTAACCTTGCCCTTCTTGGGCTTACTTCCACTATCGTTGTAGATTTCGATTTCGTAGGCTCCATTTACAGGATTTTCATGGATTTTTGAACTAGCCCCATAGGGGTCTGACTGGTTAACTAAGGCTGTACCCTTAGCTACATCAAATTGCAACTCCATTGGTGCAATTTTCTTATAACCTTTAGGAGCTTCAACTTCCTCAAGAATATAGGAACCCTTGGCTAGACCATTAAAGGTAAATTCAGAGATTGATTGACCCTTGCCTAGGGTCATATTGTAAATAGGAGTATTAGCGTCCTTGTTTCTTATCCTAAAGACTGCCCCACTTAGGCTTTTTTGGAATTATTGTCAAGTTTCTTGATTCTAAGTGGATAGAGCCTTTGATTGACAAAATCGTAAGGCTTGTCATAGGAAATAGATACGTCTTTACCAGCTACTGTCATCCTTATATCATTTACGTTTGTTTTTGAAACAGTAACCTTGTAATTTGTATAATCTTGTATATAGCCTTTAGGCGGTGAAATTTCTTTTATATAATAGGTCTTGCCCTTTTCCAAATTATCAAAAAATGCATAGCCATCCTTGTCAGTTTTCACCTTTCCAAGACTCTTATCATTACTATCTTTTATTTCAAAGATAGCTGGATTGTTGCTTATAGGTTTGGTGACATTGTTTGCCTTATAAACTTTTCTAAACCTAAAGTTTCCCCTTTCTCCAGTACCAGGAGAAATTATTCCTCCTGCATCAGCTGGAGCAGTTGCATAGGCATTCTGGTAACCATATTTCCTACCGTTTGTGGCTACTACTTCAACCCTATTATAAGAATACTTGTTTCCGTTGTAGCGATAATTTATATAGTTGGATAAGTTTCTTTCAGCTATCTTCCTAGCCTTCATCCTAATCAAAAGTGTTCTGTTCCTAAGGTCGGGACTCTTAAAGGTTATTTCATATTTTTCTAGCACCTGACTTCTGGACTTGGTTTTAGAATTTGGATCTTTTAGGTTGATTGCACGACCATTTATCTGAATTTGAGGAGATGAAACTTGCCTATTAGGATATATTTGTTTCATGGTATTTTTATCAACTGTGCAACTTGCTGTTGGATCGCCAACATACACTTCTATATCTTGGGCAAATTATGCCTGACCATTACCATGATAGAGTTCAATAGTTTCCGATAGATAATCCTTAAAGCTTGTAATGTTACTATACTGACCTGCATTAATCACAAGCTCATAAAGCAAATAGTTGTCATCTTCATCATCTTCTATTACATACTTGTTGGCATGAGTCATATTTTCCATTATTTTGGAATCATTGTAGTTGATTGATGCTTGAGCTTTAAGACTCACCTTGCAGGTTCTATCAAGATTTGCATTGTAAAAAGAGGACAAATATTTAACTTGTTTAATAACATTTTTGTTTTGTGGATTTTGCTTATCATAAAAAATTGATGGATCCTGAACTACACCCCAATAATATTTTTTTGCTTGCTCTTCAGATACTCTTCTTCCATCAACACTAAAGAGCTGAGTTTTATTTTGGACATTTCCTATATAAAACTTTCCTGTATAGGATTTACTTTTCCTTGCAGAATTATTTAATTTGAAGGTAACTTCATCTTTTTGTGTAAGGAACATTTCCCCAATAGGATTATTCGATTCATCACGAATATAGGCCCATTTCATGGAATCATTAACTGCTTTTTCTATCTTTAATTCTGGCGGAATCTTCAAGGTGAAATAGGAACCTAAACCAACATCGGAAGGTATTCTAAATTCTCCTTCTATACCTCCACCATAACCAAACCATTCATCCTTGCCTTCTATGCCATACCTATAGGAATGAATATCCACGGGGTTGACCTTAGTAACACCATAGACTTCGCTTCCACATTGAGATGTGTCATCGTCCTCATCTTCGGTGGGCTTAGTTTCAGTAGCGAATTTCTTTTTTTCCCTATTGGCAAAGGTGTAGATTAAGTTTTCCCTATCTACAGTTGACCAACTTAGAATGTACTTTTCGTTTTCTAATTCTTCTACACCATAAGATATTCTTTTGTAGAAAGATGGATTTGAAGCTGTCTTTTCAAACTTAAGCTTGTTGGTTTCTTTGAGCATAGTTGTTGGATTTCCATCTATTGACTCAGCCAAAGAAGTCTTTTTTATTGTTTTTTCTTCTGATTTATCCCCTGTCCAGATTCTAAAAACACTAGCATCGGGCTGGATTTCTTGCCAGATTTTTTGGATGGTGAAATTAGCAAACATAGCCTCAAGGCTTGCCCCGCATCCAAGACTATGATCCTTAACTTTTTCTTTTATATCAGTGTCAAGGACTGCCTGAACTATTGTTCCCGGCTCTATCTCATTTATCCTAAACTTACTTGCCTCAACTTCTCTAACTTCTGTTTGAACATAACCCTTATCACTCGATTTATAGAAACTTAGTCTAACTTTACCCTTGGGAGTTTGGCTGTGATCTGGTGTGAAGTTAAAGAAAGCACTTTCTTTGGTGCTTGGGCTATCATTCATGTAAATTGCAGTCCACCTAATATTATTTTCATCTATATAATAGCCCTGGCTTATTACATCATCAGAAGATGATTCCGTGAAATTCGGACCATCCTTTTTAAGGTCAACTAGGCTTATATTATTCTCATCTCCCCAGTTATCTTCGGCTTTAACTGTATCTTTAACGAGACTTGGAGCTTTTATGAGGGTCTCTTGACCAAGTTCGTAAACTTCTACCCCACTAGGTGCGAGCTTCTCCCTTGCATACATCATAGCCGTAAGTTGAGTATTGGCGTAGAGGCTATAATTGTCCCTTACTTCTGTGATGAGAGTTTCTATAACAAATTCATAGCTTCCATCTTTAATATACATTTTTTGACTGTCAAACTAATACTTGCATGTATTTATATCAGTAGTCGAACTAAAGGCTATATTGTCTAAGTCATTTCCATCAGGATCGATAATTTTTTTTATAGTAGGCGTCCCTAAGCCAGATGTTTTTGTTGTGGAGAAAAAGTGCTCTATTTTATCAGCTGGATCTAAGAAATCTATTAATCCTTCTAAATTAACCTTGTATTTCCAAACAATAATCTTCTGTCCATTCCTAACTATAATCCTATCTTTATATAGGTCGGCTGATTGTTTATATCTTCTTAATCTTATTGGCTCTTTCTTCTCAAGTTTTGGGAAAAAATCCCAGATATTCTTAGCTCCATTTCCTTCAACATCACTCGTGTTGTAGGTAAACAAATAGGCAAAGCTTAGGATAAATACAACCATGACCAATAGGTTTTTGTGCTTGGCTAGATATTGGTACGCTCGACTTTTCATAAGACCTCCGATGATTTTTAGAATATTTTTTCTTTTAATATATATTTTTAGCAGACTTTCTTTTCATGCTAATCAATTATTAAAATCGAAAAACCGACCTATGAAAGTTTTAGTGAGATAAGCCTTCCTTATCCTCTAGCTTCCATATGTCGGCTTTTTTATAATAACTATTAAATTGGTTGTTCAAACAAACAAAGTGAAATTTATCAAGTTGAATATATATATTTTTACCATATTTTTTTCGCACTTGTCAATAGTAATTAATTATTTAAAATCGGATTAGTTTCATAGGATAACTTGCTAAATTAAAGCAAAATCAAAGTCTACTATCTCATTGCAAAGCTTATTAAAATATCTCTAGTCTTCCGAGTGTCTTGTTAAAGTTTATCTATAGCCTCTCTCGCTTTTTTGATTAGGCTTGGGTCGGGGTAGGATAGGTCTTGGTAAAGGGGGTTTTCTCTTAGGTAAGTCATGGCTGTTGTTCTGGGCTTTTTGCCAGAAAGGTGGAAGTTTTCTATACCAGTTTTTCTATAGATTTCTTCTATGTTTTTGTAGCTTACACCAGAGCCTGCCATTATTTCTATATCCTTGCCATATTTTTTGTTGATTGACCTGAGATAGGCACATCCGTCTATCGCTTTTTCTTTTCTCCCCGATGTGAGTATCCTAACAACTCCCATTGAAATAAGGTCTTTAATTGACTCATCTCCTCCTTGGGCGTAGTCGAAGGCCCTGTGAAAGCAAACTTTTTTGGGTGAGCAAAGGTCAACTAGGATCTTGGTTCTTTCTAGGTCGATTGTCCCATCTGTCTTGAGAATACCAAAGACAAATCCATCTATATCATAGGATTTTAAGGTTCTTATTTCTTCTTTCATGGTTTCAAAGTCTTGGTCAGTGTAGCAAAAATCGTAGGGACGGGGTCTAACCATCACGAATTTTTCTATATTTTTCTCCTTAGCAAGGAGGCTTACAAGTCCTAGCGATGGGCTTATCCCATCAAGGTCAAGACTTCCACATATCTCGAGCCTATCTGCTCCATTTGCTATGGCAGTTCTTGCCCCTTCAAGGGAGTCTATACATATTTCAAGTTTCATCTAATCACCTCAATATTATCATCCCTTTTATAAAAGTTAAGTCAAAAAAACCGACCTAGGTCGGTAAATTCTTGCTATTATTTTTTGAAAATCATCTCTTATGATAGAGTTTACAAAAGACTTGGACTGTCTCTTGGTAATTGTAGAGTTTATTGGGTAGGTCTTAAATCCCACCCCATTTCTACTAAGCCTTTACTATAACTTCGACTTGCTCTTCTAGGACATCCTTGTTGTGTTTGGTTTCGGATGAGTAGGCAAAGATTAGACCTTCATCTGCTATATTTAGTTTTTTCTTGATTTGTTTGATGTGCTTTTGGACTTGTCCTCGAGATATCTTGTCGTACTTGGTCGCTATTACAAAGCCTGTAAAGCCCGATTCTATAATCCAATCATACATTTGCTTATCTAAGGTGGTTGGCTCGTGCCTGATGTCAACTAGGAGAAAGACTTCTCTTAGGTTTTCTCGCTCGTGGAGGTACTCATTTATGAGCCTGTCCCACTTGTCCTTTTCCGCCTTGGAAACCTTGGCATAGCCATAGCCTGGAAGGTCTACCAGCCTAAAGTCGTTGTTAATTCTGTAAAAGTTAATAGTCCTTGTCTTGCCTGGTTTGGATGAAGTTTTGGCTAGATTTTTTCTGCCCAAAAAGGAATTTATGAATGATGACTTGCCAACATTTGACCTGCCAACAAAGGCAAGCTCGACCATCTCATCCTTGGGCCATTGCGCCTTAAAGCCAGCCACTTGTTCAAGTTCTATTTGCTTGATTTTCATACAAGAGCCTCTTTTATTACTTCTGCCACATTTGCTACTGGAATAAAGTTTATCTTATCCCTGATTTCCTTTGGGATATCTTCGGTATCCCTTTGGTTTTCCTTTGGAATAATCACGTTTCTAATTCCATAAGCATAGGCTGCAAGGGCTTTTTCCTTTAGACCTCCTATTGGAAGGACGTTTCCTCTGATTGTAACTTCTCCCGTCATGGCTATATCACTTCTAACTTTTTTGCCTGTTAGGGCTGAGACCATAGCTGTTGTCATGGTTATTCCTGCTGAAGGACCATCTTTGGGGGTTGCTCCTTCTGGAAAATGGACGTGGATATCCTTATTTTCATGGAACTTTCCTCGGATGCCTAGCTTACTTGCATTTGACCTGATGTAGACCATGGCAACTTGACCAGATTCTTTCATAACATCACCGAGAGAGCCTGTCATTTCCACATTGCCTTTTCCTTCCATCACGCTTGCTTCAACTTGGAGCATGGTTCCTCCTACAGAAGTCCACGCCAAGCCGTTTACAAGGCCTACTTGATTTTCTTTTTCTATATTCTCATCAAAAAATCTTTCCTTATCAAGGTATTTGGTGTAGTTTTGTTTGCTGACCCTTACGCTTGTCTTTCCTTCAAGGATTTCCTTGACTGCACGCCTACAAATCTTGGCGATTAGCCTTTCAAGCTCCCTTACTCCAGCTTCTCTGGTGTAATTTTTGATGATTATATCTAGGACTGAGTCGGATATGGTTAGTTCCTCATCTTTTAGCCCGTTGTTTTTCTTTTCCTTGTCGATGAGGTACTTTTTGGCTATTGACTTCTTCTCATTCATAGTATAACCAGATAGCTCTATTACTTCTAGCCTATCGTAGAGGGCATCTGGAATCTCATTTGCATCATTAGCAGTTGTGATGAAAATTACATCGGAGAGGTCGAAGGGAATATCCAAATACCTATCAATGAACTTATCATTTTGTTCAGGGTCTAGGACTTCAAGGAGGGCACTTGATGGATCTCCCCTAAAGTCTGAGCCGAGTTTGTCAATCTCATCTAGGAGAAAGACTGGATTCTTGACATTGATCCTATCAATATTGGCAAGGACCCTACCTGCCATAGCTCCCACATAGGTTCTCCTATGACCTCTGATTTCAGATTCATCAGTTACTCCTCCCAAACGCATAGAGACGAACTTCCTGTCAAGTGCACGGGCTATGGACTTGGCTATGGAAGTCTTACCAACTCCTGGAGGGCCTACCAAACAAATTACCGAACCCTTGGTGTCCTTTTTCTTTTGTCTAACAGCGATTGACTCTAGGATTCTTTCCTTAACATCTCTAAGACCGTAATGGTCAGCATCCAAGACCAAGCTTGCCTTTTTGATATCCATTATATCCTTGGACTTTTTCTTCCATGGGAGGGATACGACAAAGTCGAGGTAGGCGGAAAGCACTCCATAGTCTGGACTCATTTCTGGGATAGAGTCAAGTCTTTCGAGGTCTTTTTCTAGGGACTTCCTGCTTTCGCTATCAAATTTAATCTTGTCGAGCTTTTGCCTATAATAGTCTGCTTCACTGTAGGCAGTTCCACTGTTGGCGTTGATTTCCTTTTTCAAAACTTCCATCTTTTCCCTTAGATAGTAGTCTTTTTGGGATTGGTTAATATTTTCTTGAACCTTATTTTCTATATCGGATGATAGGTTTTTGAGGGTTATCTCTTTTCTTATAAGCTCGTGGAGCAGTGTCATCCTTTCCTTGGTGTCAAGGGTTGAAAGAAGGCTGTAATATTCCTTTGGGGCAAGCTCTAGGTGAAAGCAAATCACATCAACTAATCTTTGGTAGTTCTCAATCTCGATTAGGGAGTAGGATATTTCTTCCAAATTGTCGTTGGCTAAGTTGATATATTCCTTGAAATCGTCAATCAAAATTTTCTTTAGGGCATCAAGCTCAAGCTTTCCCATATCCCTTTCTTCTTGGTAAAGGTACTCATCTACTTCTGCCTTTAGGAAACCTTCAGAAATATTTACCTTTTTGAGTTTGCCGACTCCTAGGGGGTTGACAAAAACTCTGGTAATACCGTTGGGCATGGTGAACATTTCCTTGACTTGGGCTATTACACCATATTCATAGAGGTCTTCTTGTTTGGGATTGTCCTCAAAAACATCCTTCTGGTTGACCAAAAACAAGTTAGTTGACCTAAGTCTTGCATCATCTACTGCATTGGTTGAAATACTTCTCTTGCAATCAAAACTTAGGAAGGTACTTGGCATTGGCCAGTAGCCTCTTAGGGGAATGAGGGGGTATTCACTTGTATTTATTTCATAAACATCTGTCATGGTTTACCTCGCTATAAAAGGGACGCTTGCAAATTTTGCAGCCATCCCCTTTCCTATCTTTTCTTATAAACTAATTTTTCCTTACAAGCTATGGATTCCTTGGTAACAATTACCTCTTCCAAATCGTCGATTGATGGTATCTCAAACATCAAGTCTAGGAGAAGATTTTCCATAATTGTCCTTAGACCTCTAGCACCTGTCTTTTGGTCGTTGGCTTTCTTGGCAATTTCGTAAAGGGCTTCATCTTCAAAGGTAAGCTTGACTCCATCAAGGTCAAAGAGCTTTTGGTATTGTCTGACTAAGGAATTTTTTGGCTCTTTAAGAATTTCTACCAATGAAGCAACATCAAGAGGATCAAGACTTACAATGATTGGCACCCTTCCGATAAATTCTGGAATGAGTCCGTATTTGAGGAGGTCTTGGGTATTAACTTCCTTTAGGCTTGGTTTATCTTGTTTGTTGACCTTTGCACCAAAACCGATAGTTTTTTCTGTAAGTCTCCTGCCAATCACATCTTCTATCCCATCAAAGGCTCCGCCTAGGATGAATAGAATATTGCTAGTATCTACCTGAATGTATTCTTGGCTTGGATGCTTTCTTCCTCCTTGGGGAGGAACGTTAGCCTCTGTTCCCTCGATTAGCTTAAGTAGGGCTTGTTGGACGCCTTCTCCCGATACATCACGGGTGATGGAAGGATTTTCGCTTTTTCTAGTAATCTTGTCAATCTCGTCAACATAGATTATCCCACGTTCAGCAACTTCTATGTCGTAGTCTGCCGCCTGAACTAGCTTTAGGATTATATTTTCCACATCCTCCCCAACATAGCCTGCCTCTGTAAGACTTGTCGCATCTGCGATGGCAAATGGCACATTAAGTTTACGAGCAAGGGTTTGAGCAAGCAGGGTCTTTCCTGAACCTGTTGGACCTAGCATAAGGATATTTGATTTTTGAAGTTCTATATCAGAGTCTTCTTCATTGCTATTTATTCTTTTGTAGTGGTTGTAGACAGCAACTGAGAGGGTCTTTTTGGCCTCATCTTGACCAATAACATATGAGTCTAGGAAGTCCTTTATCTCTTTTGGTGTTGAAAGTTCAACATTTTCAAAGGATGAATTTAAAGAATCACTCTCTTGGGCAATAATTTGCTTGCACAAGTCGACACACTCGTTACAAATATACGCATTAGGACCTGCAATTATTCTCTTTACTTGCGAGCTATCCTTGCCACAGAAAGAACATCTTACTTCTTTTTGTTCGTAATCTGCCATTATTTCCTACTTACTTTCAATTACTTTATCAATCAGACCATACTCTAGTGCCTCAAAAGCACTCATAGCAAAGTCCCTGTCTGTGTCTTTTTCTATCTTCTTTAGAGATTGTCCAGTATTATCTGATAGAATTTTGTTTAGTTTTTCTTTTATTTTAATTATTTGTTCTGCCTGAATTACTATATCACTAGCTTGTCCCTGAGCACCACCAGAAGGTTGGTGGATCATGATGTTGGAACTTGGTAGGGAAAATCTCTTGCCCTTAGAACCTGATGATAGCAAAACTGCAGCCATGGAGGCGGCTTGACCTATGCAGATTGTAGAAACATCTGGTTTTATATAATTCATTGTGTCATAAATGGCAAGGCCACTTGTTACAACTCCCCCTGGAGAGTTTATATAAAATTGGATGTCCTTGTCTGGGTCTTCACTTTCAAGAAAGAGAAGTTGGGCTATGATTATATCTGAAATCTCATCACGCACCTCGCCAGATAGGAAGATTATCCTATCCTTTAGAAGTCTTGAATATATATCATAGGCTCTCTCGCCCCTATTGGTTTGCTCAACTACAGTTGGCACTAAATAATTTTTAGCGTTCATTATTTCTCCTTATCTTGGATGGAGCTTATTTGTCTTCGCCTTCCTCGTGGTGGTCGTGATGGTGGTCATCACCAACTGCCTTGTGGTATTCTTCGTGAGGAAGAACTTCTGCCTTAGCTACTAGAAGTTCAACAGCTTTTCTTCTCTTGATGTTTTCTTCTAGGGTCTTGTCAGAAATGTTTTTAGCGAAGATTTCTTTGAATTTCTCTAAATCTTCTACTCCATAATTTTCTGCTGCTTCTTTGATTTCAGCTTCTTTTTCTTCTTCTGTAACTTCGATTGCTTCTTTTAGGGCAACTTCGTCAATTACAAGGTTAGCCTTAACTCTTGCTTCAGCTTGAGCTCTGTATTGGTCACGGATTTGGTTGATATCCATTTTTGTCATTTCGATATATTGAGCAAGGCTTATTCCCATTTGTTGGAGTCTTTGGTCAAGGTTTTGTAACTCAAATTCGATTTCTGAGTTTACCATGCCATTTGGGGCACTTACTTCTGATTTTTTAACTAGGGCTTCG
Organism: uncultured Anaerococcus sp.; assembly: GCF_947253225.1. Taxonomy (GTDB): domain Bacteria; phylum Bacillota; class Clostridia; order Tissierellales; family Peptoniphilaceae; genus Anaerococcus. The sequence continues at coordinate 47,849 of NZ_CAMXYR010000005.1, forward strand.
ATAGCTTGGTTTTGGATGATGTTTTTAGCATAATCTTCCTTATCTTTTGCTATCTTTTCCTTTAGGTCAGCCTTTAAATCAGCAAGGGTATCAAATTCTGAGATATCTTTTGCAAATTCGTCGTCTAGGGCAGGAAGTTCTTTTCTTGTGATAGAATTAATTTCTACTTCAAATTTTGCATCTTTTCCTTGGAATTCTTTGGCTTGGTAATCTTCAGGGAAAGTTACATTAACGTCAAACTTATCTCCTACGCTATGACCTTTAACTTGGTCTTCAAAGCCTTTGATGAAGGTATTAGAACCGAGCTCTAAGTCATAATTTTCAGCCTTACCGCCTTCAAATCTTTCCCCATCAAGGTAGCCATCAAAGTCGATGTTTACTGTATCGCCCATTTCTGCCGCTCCTTCTTCAACTGGAGTAAGTCTTGCATTTTCTTCTTGTTGTTTTTTAAGTTCAGCTTCGATATCTTCTTCTGTTACTTCTACTGGCACTTCTTCAACGATAAGTTTTGAATAATCTCCAAGAACTGGGTGTGGTTTTGTTTCAACTTCTACCTTGAAGGTGATGTCTTTTCCAGCTTCTATGTCGTCAAGATCAACTGATGGTTGGTCGATTGGTTCAAGTCCTAATTCTTCTACTGCAGCTTCATATGGTTTTGGGAAAACTATCTTGATTGCTTCATCATAGAAGATTTCTGGACCGTACATTTTTTCTAGGACTTTCCTAGAAACATGGCCTGGTCTAAAGCCATCTACCCTATATCTTGATTTATTTCTTTTATATACTGTGTCAGTTGCCTTCTTAAATTCGTCATAGCTAACTAAAAATTCAAATTTAGCTATATTATTTTCATGTGATTTTAATTCTGTCATTTTTTCCTCCTGGTAGTTCTTACTCATTTGAATAATATACTACATATTTGCCTAGCTATCAAGGTTTATCCCCTTTGCCAGAAAAGCAAAAATAGCTTCTTTATTATTTTCTAATCTATCATCTATTATTTCTTCTTCAACCATCGCCAAGACTTTTCCTATAACTTTGCCCTGAGGATAGCCCAAGGCTAGGAGGTCTTTGCCATTTATGGCTAAGTCGGACCTTTTCTTGGGACTTTCATCAAGCAAAACTTCATCAAGGATTCGCTCTGCATGGTCGATATTTCCTGTGTCTGTATGGACTGTGGCTAGGATATCTGCCCTCTGAAGGTCAAAGAGCCTTCTGAGATTTTCCTCGCCTAATTTTCTTAATAACTTCCTTATGGACTTTTTTGTGTAGGTATTTGAGGAGTCCATGTGTCTTTTGACAAGACTTGTAGCGTCAGATATGAAGAATTTCGGAAATTTTAGTCCTTTAAGTCTTTTTTCCAAAAGCTCTGCTGAAAGTTTTTGGTGTCCAAAAAACCTCCCCTCGCCTTTCTCATCAAGAAAAAAAGTATCGACCTTGCCAACATCATGATAAAGACCAGCCATCCTTGTAGCGAGATCAGCCTCCGTCCCATCCAAGACCTTCAAACTATGGCTATAAACATCCAAATTATGGTGGGAAGAATGTTGGTCAAAGCCAATAGTCCTCTTTACTTCTGGGAGAATCTCTTGCAAAAGTCCAAGGTCATCAAGAAGCCTAACTCCCCTTGAAGGCTCATCTTCAAGGAGGATTTTACCAATTTCATCGGAAATTCTCTCATTAGAAATAAGGTTGATTTTTCCTGAATTTTCCCTAATAGCTTTCTTTAACCCATCCTCAAGCTCAAAGCCAAGCCTTGTAGCAAAGCGCACTGCCCTAAGACTTCTCAGGTAGTCCTCAGAAATTCTCTCGTAGGGATTTCCGACAGCCCTTATGATTTTTCTTTCCAAATCATCTCTTCCCCCAAAGGGGTCGATTATATTGCCCTTATCAAAGGCCATGGCGTTTATGGTGAAGTCCCTTCTTTTCAAATCATCAATGAGTGTGTCAGAAAATTGAATTTCATCGGGATGTCTACCATCTTTGTAGGCTCCCTCCGACCTAAAGGTCGTTATCTCAAAAGCTTCTCCATCGGCTATGACCTTGATTGTGCCAAACTTCTTGCCTATATCTATAAGTTTCTTATCAGAGAAAACTCGCCTAATATCATCAGGTCTTGCGAGGGTTGTTAGATCCACATCCTCAACCTTGCGATTAATAAGGCTATCTCTTACACACCCTCCCACAGGATAGGTTGCAAATCCCGCTTTTTCGAGCCTTTCCACAAGATTTTCATAGGAAAGGTCTGTATTTAGCCTATTCATTGGCTCTCTTTTTTCCTACTACAATCTTGAAGTTGACTGGATTTTCCCCATCATAAAGGCTTACTCCTTCCGGAAGATTGAGCCTAATGTCTCCCTCCTTGTCCGTCTTTATGTTTGAAATATTTACAGGATAGGTATCAACATTGTCAATTGTTTTTAGGACTTGACCATTTCCCTTGAGGACTAAGTCATCTGGTGATACCATGGTTGACTTAACTTCATAGCCATCTGCTACTTCTCCGTAGGTTTTTAGGTTAATCTTGACCCTCTTGGTTTCTGTTACAGTAAAAGATACATTTACGTCTGTATCTGACCTTTCAACATTGACAACTTCCTTGCCATCCTTGCCTAGGATGTGAATGTCGATATTGTGCATCTTTCCATCAAGGTATTCTGGGTCGTTTATATCTACCTCAACCCTATCAATCTTGTTAACTTCGGAGGCAGGTCCTTTTACTGTGATTTCCTTTAGAGATTGCTCCTTGACCTCAACTGACTTGCCATCCTTTAGCGAATCCTTGATTACAAGATTAACTGGAAACTTCTTTGTAATAATCTTTTGGACGTTGATATTAATTTCTGCTGGGTCGATCCCTGCAAGATTTACCCCACTTGGAGTATCTACCCTGACCTTTACCGATTGGATGCCCTCTCTGACATTCATCACATCAATTGATGCTTGCACATCACTTTCCTTGAGGTTGACCATCTTATCCCTTGAGCCTTCTAGCTTGATATTCACATCATTTACTTCATCAATGCCGATTATGGTATAGCCCTTATTTTCCAACTTGTCATTGTTTTGAACAAGGATTGGCACATTCCTAAAAGTCCTATTTACTGAAGGGTTGGTTGATGTAACCACAAAGGCCCACATCACAACAGCCAAAAGAACTGATAGGATTATCAACTGCATATCATTTCTTTTCTTCATTTTTACTTCCCTTCTTCATATCGATATTAACTAAGTCATTTTTGAGCCTGATTTTTAGGCTTTCTTCATCAAAATACCTATTGATTTTCCCGTTTTCAGCAACTGAGATATTGCCAGTTTCTTCTGAAACAACAACTACCAAACAATCACTCTTTTCTGAAATACCAATAGCTGCCCTGTGCCTTGTGCCAAGTTCCTTAGAAATTGTATTAGAAGAGGACAAAGGCAAGTAGCAGGCAGCTGCCGCTATAGTGTTTTTCCTGATAATTACAGCTCCATCATGAAGTGGAGTGTTGGGAATAAAAATATTAATCAAAAGCTCGCTGGATATATCTGCATCAAGCTTAGTTCCACTTTCAATAATATCGGCAAGGCCTACTTCTCTTTCAAGAACTACAAGAGCCCCTATCTTTTGCCTAGCAAGCGAGCTCATAGCAGAAACCAGCTCATCTATGCTCCTTTCATCCCTCTGAATCTTGTCGGATGAAAAGATGCTCCTACCCCTACCTAGTCTTTCAAGAGCCGAACGTAGCTCTGGTTGAAAAACTACAATAATAAAGACGAGAGCCACAGTTAAGAACTGGTTCATCACCCAAGAAACAGTGTTGAGGTTTAAAATATCGGCAATAGATGCGAATATGAGGACGAAAATAAGCCCCTTCAAAACCTGCTCAGCCCTAGTGTTCCTAAGTAGTGAGAAAAGCTTATAAATAACAAAGGCAATAATTGCAATATCAATAATATCTGTAACTCGAATTAACATCAAAGATGTAATAATATTTTCCAAAAAATTCATACTTCCTCCCTAATATTAATGTACTATTCTAATAAATTATTGGTAGGAAATATCAAAAAAACAAATAAAAAAGACTTTTAAACTTTCCTAGGATAGCTTAGCCAATAGGTGTTTTTCCAAACATTTAAGCCAAAGTTTTCTTAGGTCAGTTTAAAAATCTAATCAAGTTTAAATTATTTATTTTTCTCAATCCAATAGTCAGCGAGGGAACCTAGGGTTATTCCTAGACCTAGACCTAGGCCTACCCAAATCCCCATATTTCCCCTACTTACTCCAAGAGCTGATCCAAAGATCATTCCTAGGCTCATGCCCATCATCATGTTCTTTCCTTGATTTTTATATTCTTTCATTTTTCCACTCTTCCCTTAAAATTCCAAAGGTCAGGCTATCATAGTAGGTATTTTGATAGTACCTTACCTTCCTAATCCTTGCTTCCATCTTCATGCCTAGTTTTTGGGCGGCCTTTATCATCCTTTGGTTGCCCGACCAAGTTACCAAGCCTATGTGTGCAAGCTTTTCTGTTGTTTTGAAAATCTCATCTATCCACAAACTGAGGGCTCTTGTGCCTATGTTTTGGTTCCAATTTTCTTTCCTATAAATTGTAATGCCAATATCTAGCCATCTGGTCCTTTCATCTTCCCAATATTTTGTAACTACTCCTACAAGTTTTTCCTTAGCTATTATCGCCCTTAGCCTATCGCTTAGAAAGAACTCCCCCTCTTTGGCCTTGAAGTCATCAAAACTTTCATATTTTTGGTAGTCGCCTACAAAATAAGGCCCATCCCACTTTTTCCACTCTGGTTGGTCCTCTCTAAAGCCAAGCTCCCGAATTTTCCTAAGATTTTTTTCATCAATCCTAACCAAACTTATTTCAGTCAAAGTCCACCTCTTTTTCTTTCAAAAAAGGGCATAAGCTTTCGCCTATGCCTAATATATCTCATCCTAACATAACATCTAGGATCATCATCACTACAAAACCAGCAGAAAAGCCAAGAGTTCCAACATTGGTGTGGCCTTCTCCCTCTCCTGTGGCTTCGGGGATAAGTTCCTCTACCACAACATAAAACATAGCTCCAGCTGCAAAGCTTAGGAGATAGGGTAGGATTGGAATCATTATTCCTGATAGTAATATTGTTATTATTGCTGCTATCGGCTCTACTGCCCCTGAAAGAATGCCATAGACAAAGGCCTTGTGCTTGTTAACTCCTACTGCCTTTAGGGGCATGGAAATTATAGCTCCTTC
>NZ_CAMXYR010000006.1 GCF_947253225.1 uncultured Anaerococcus sp.
CCTTGTGCTTGTTAACTCCTACTGCCTTTAGGGGCATGGAAATTATAGCTCCTTCTGGGAAATTTTGGATGGCTATACCAAGGGCTAGAACCATAGCTCCTGCCATTGTTACACTTCCGTGGCCATAGATTGCGCCTGCAAAGGATACTCCAACTGCCATTCCCTCTGGTATATTATGTATCACAACTGCAAGAACCATCATGGTTGTTTTTCTCAAGCTTTCGCTTTTCATACCTTCTGGTGCATCTGAGTCTATATGTTGGTGAGGGATTACTGAGTCTAAGAATAAAAGGAAGATTATTCCACCTATAAAGCCAATACTAGCTGGAAGCCAGGCCATCCTTTTCATTGCCTCTACCATATCCATGGCAGGAATTAATAAGGACCAAACGCTTGCTGCAACCATTACTCCTGCCGCAAAGCCCGATAGTCCTTTTTGTAGCTTATGATTTAATTCATCACGCATTATATAGACACAAGCCGCTCCCAGACTTGTGCCTATAAATGGTATCATAAGACCTAAAATACTTTTAGCGTCCATTTTTAATCCTATTGTTTGTCAATTTTCCAAATGTCATCTGCATAGTCTAAGATAGTTCTATCTGATGAGAAGAAACCAGCGTTAGCTATGTTGATTAGGCATTTTCTTGACCATTCTAGTTTGTTTCTATATTCCTTGTTGAGCTTTTCGTGTGCTTGAGCATATGATTTGAAGTCCTTTAGGAGGAAGTAGGTGTCCCCTCTTTGACCTTCTTGTGGCTTGATTAGTTCGTTGTAGATGTCAAGGAACATGTATGATTCGTTGTCCTTAAATTCTCCACTTACTAGGCTATCTACCACATCTTTGATGTCAGCATCTTTTGAGTAGAATTCAACTGGGTTGTAGGTATCCATTATTTCGTTTAACTCTTCTACTGTTGCACCGAACCTATAGTTGTTTTCTTCACCAGCATGCTCAAAGATTTCGATATTTGCTCCGTCAAGTGTTCCAAGAGTTAGAGCTCCATTTAGCATGAACTTCATATTTCCTGTACCAGATGCTTCCTTACCAGCGGTTGAGATTTGCTCAGATACGTCTGCTGCTGGGAAGAGTTTTTCTGCGTAAGTTACCCTGTAGTTTTCTACAAAGATTACCTTGAGCTTTTTGTTTACATCTGGGTCAGCATTTACTACCCTTGCTACTTCGTTGGCAAGTTTAATCATACCCTTAGCTCTGAAATATCCTGGTGCGGCCTTTCCACCAAAGATAAAGGTTGTTGGTGTGAAGTCCATGTCAGGATTTTTCTTTAGTTTGTGGTAGAGGTAGATTATGTGAAGGATGTTAAGGTGTTGTCTCTTGTATTCGTGGATTCTCTTGATTTGAATGTCGAATATTGATGTTGGGTCGATCTTAACACCTTCTTTTTCTAGGATATATCTAGCAAGTTCATTTTTCTTTGTTTGTTTGATATTCCACAATTCTTCTAGGACTTTCTCATCATCAGCGTATTTTTCAAGGCCTTTTAATAGGTCTAGTTGATATTTCCAATCTTCTGTGCCAAGTTTTTCTGTTATGAAGTTTGTTAGCTCTCTGTTTGAGTAAACTAGCCATCTTCTTGGGGTGATACCGTTAGTTTTGTTGTTAAACATTTCTGGTCTTAGTTTGTACCAGTGGCTAAAGGTGTCTGCTTTTAGGATATCTGTGTGAAGGGCTGCTACACCATTTACTGAAAATCCAACATAAATAGCGAGGTTGGCCATATGAATTTGTTCAAATCTATCAATCCTGTATGGGTCGATTTGATCTTCTGAATAGCCTTTTGCCTTAAATTCATCAACCAAAATATCGTTGATTTTTTCGATTATTTCAAGACATCTTGGGTTTACTTCAAGCATAATGTCCTTATCCCATCTTTCTAGGGCTTCTTGGAGGACTGTGTGGTTGGTAAAGGCAAAGACCTTTCTTGCTATGGCAAGAGCATCTTCAAAGAAGATTCCATTTTCGTCAACTAGAACTCTGATTAGCTCTGGGATAGCTATGATTGGGTGGGTGTCGTTAAGTTGAATAACGTGGTACTTGCTGAAATTTTCAAACTTTAAGTCTTCTGGGTAGTCGTTCTTGTATTTTTCTACCATATCTTGGATAGATGCTGAACAGAAGAAGTATTGTTGTTTAAGTCTTAAAACCTTACCAGCTCTTTGCATATCATTTGGATATAAAACTCTGGTAATATCTTCTGCACGGTTTTTCTCACTTACTGCCTCATCGTATTCGTAGTTGTTAAACTTAGCAAAATCAAACTCTTCAAATGGTTCTGATTGCCAAAGTCTTAGGGTATTTACAACGCCATTTTCAAAACCAACTACTGGCATATCGAATGGAACAGCCTTAACTTGTTGATCTCTAAATCTAACGATTTTTGCATCAGAATCAACCCTGATTGACCAGCCATCTCCATCCTTAATCCAGCTATCGCCTCTTTCAACTTGGAAGCCTTCTTCTATCTTTTGTTTGAAGATTCCTTCTCTATATCTAACTCCATAGCCAACTAGGTTAAGGCCTTGGGTTGCTGCTGAATCCATAAAGCAAGCTGCAAGCCTACCAAGTCCACCATTTCCTAGAGCTGCATCGTCTTCGTAGTTTTCAATTGCTTCAAAGTCGATGCCAATTCCGTTAAGAAGTTCCTTGACTTCGTCATAGATACCTAGGTTAATTAGGTTATTTCCTAGGGATCTTCCTACAAGAAATTCTGCTGAAAGGTAGTAAGCCTTTCTTTGGTTACGAGTTTTTCTCTTACAATCTCTCCACTCTTCATTAATCAATTCCATAATTGAATCGCAAAGAGCATCATATCTGTCCTTATCAGATGTATCTTCAAAAGATTTTAAGGTAATTCTTTGTAGGTTTTCGATATAGTTTTCGATAAACTTATTCTTTTTCAATTTGTCCATTATCATATCTCCCATATACTTTTGACATTTCTTTTATTCTTTTCGCCAACATTCCATCAAAATCTGCGTCAACCATTCTCCACTTCCAGTTTATTCCTATAGTTGAAGGGCTGTTTATCTTCGCCTCATTACCATAACCCAAGAAGTCCTGAATTTCAAACATGGCTATATCAGAAACAGAAGCCATGAGGGCTCTATTTATCTCCCAAAGCTTGTCATCATAATCTTTTAAGCCAAAATATTTGTCAATTAACTTTGTTAAATCTTCGTCAGCCACATCCAAAAATCCTTGGAGGGTATCGGAATCGTGGGTTGATGAATATACGACCGAATTTCTCGCATAGTTGTGAGGAAGGTAGTTACTGTCGAAATTTTCTCCAAAGGCGAATTGGATTACATTCATCCCTGGGAAGTTGTAGTGATTTTTCAAATCGTCAACTTCCTTGGTGATATAGCCTAAGTCTTCTGCTATAAAAAGGGCTTGTGGATAGGTTTCAATAATCTTATCGAATAATTCGTAAGGACGTCCCAACTGCCAAGTGCCATATCTTGCATTGTCATCACTAGCCGGTATTGCATAGTAGGCTTCAAAACCTCTAAAGTGGTCTAGTCTTAAAATATCGTAAAGCCTTAGGCAAGCCCCGATTCTTTTTACCCAAAAGTCGTAATCGCTTGCTGCCACCTTGTCCCAATCATAGACAGGATTGCCCCAAAGTTGACCATCTTCTGAGTAAGCATCTGGTGGAGCTCCTCCAACTATGATAGGCTCTTTTGTTTGTGGGTCAAGCTTTAGGATGTCGGAGTTGACCCAAGCATCACAGGAATCCATAGCCACATAGATTGGCAAATCTCCTATGATTTTGATTTTCTTCCTATTGGCATATTCTTTGAGTTTCTTCCATTGTTTGAAAAATTCATATTGGATGAAGATATAAAAGCCTATTAAATCTTCATTTTTTTCCTTAAATTCTTCAAGTGCCTTTGGGTCACGTCTTTTGAGTTCTTCGTCCCATTCTAGCCAGCTTACATCAAATTTCTCTCTTTTGATTGCCATAAAGAGGGCGTAGTCCTCAACCCAATAGCTTTCTTCTTGCCTAAAAGCCTCAATCTCTGGGCCTTTTTGCTCCTTGGCTCTTTCGTAAGCCTTCTCCAAGATTCTGTAGCGAAGGTTGTATTGGATGCCGTAGTCGACATATCTTTCATTGTCGCCAAAATTAAGGTTCTCAAGCTCCTCTTTTTCCAAAAGCCCTTCTTCTATCAACATATCTAGGTCGATAAAGTAGGGATTTCCTGCAAAAGATGAGAATGATTGGTAGGGGCTATCCCCATAGGATGTTTGTCCTAGTGGGAGGATTTGCCAATATTTAATCGCTGCATCTGATATAAAGTCGACTGCCTGATAGGCCTTTTTGCCGAAAGTGCCTATACCATAATTGGAAGGGATGGAAAATATTGGTAGAATAACACCATTTCCCCTTGCTAATCTTTTTTGTCTTTGCATATTACCTCTCTGTGAAATAAATTAATCCGCTATAAGTTCTAAACTGTCTTTGAAAATCTTCTAGGAAAAACCTATATATCCTGCCCCAGCTGGATACTACTAGTTCATGTTTGTTACCGACCCTATTAAGTTCTGTAATACAAACTCCGTGGTGACGAATAACATCAATATCGGTCGATAGCCAATTTATGAGTATAGGTGGGCTATCCTTTGCTAGAGCTTCTTCTATGAAGTCGATTTTCCTTGCCAAGGGTCTTTTGTTTATTAGGGTTTCAGTAAGGGTCTTACTCTTTAGGTCAAGTCCCATATCGCCCCTTACTCTATCAAGCCTCCTATCAAGGCTTTTGACTGTTGGAACACCATTGGCCCATGGTCTTAGCCTTTTAAAAAAATAGTATTGGTAATCATTATATAAGTCCATATCAATTTCTCCACCCTTATAGAAAAGGTAGAAATAAACATTGGTAAAGGCTGTAACCACACAAGACCTGTCCCTATAAAACTTGCTAACATTTTTTTGCTCAAGGGAATTTTGATAGCCCCCGTAGTGGGTAAGATTTCCCTCAACCACTGGCACAAATTCTCCAAAGCTTGACCTAGTTAACTTCATGATTGTCTATATCCTCTATTGTATATACCTTGTTTTTCTTTTTTTCTATTGTATCTTCTCCAATATTTTTCTCCCTTAGCCTATTATCAATAAACTCGTGGAAGAGGGTGTAGATAATAGAAGCTACTGGAATTGAAATTAGCATCCCCCAGATTCCAAACAAAGACCCACCAAGGGTAATGGATGCCAAAACCCAGACAGCAGGAAGCCCAATCTTATCTCCAGCCATGGCTGGATAAATAATATTTTCTTGGATTTGTTGGATTACTAGATCATAAATTATGAAAATCAAAGCCTTGGCAGGACTTTCCAAAAATATGATAAGAGCTGAAACCCCAGCTCCAGCTATTGGTCCAAATATTGGAATTAAGTCCGATACTCCAACAAAGATTGAAATAATCCCAGCGTTTGGAAGTCTAAGGACAAACATCCCAATAAAGGTTAGGACTGAGAGGGTTACTACAGCTATAAGTCTTGAATAAATGTAGTCCTTGAAAGTGTTATAAGATAGGGAAAAGACCTTGTTTAGGTAGTCCGCCCTCTTCTCACTCAAAAGAGCATACATAATCCTTGTCCCATTAGTCTTTAACATTGCCTTATACACCAAAACAAAAATTGAAAATACAAGGATAGTAAAGAAAGTAACAAGACTTGAACCAATTGAGTTTATGATATTGGTAGTAAAGCTAAAAATATTTGTCTTATCCCCTGATAAAAAATCTATAGCCGCACTTCTTATCTCATACCAGCCAAAAGAGTTCACATAATCATAAAATTTGCTAGCATAAGGACGACTTAGGGCATACTTGTTCATAGTTTCATAAGTTTCCCTCACAAACTCTGGCCACCTATTCAAGAAAGAGAAAATAACTGTGATAATCTTTGGTATAAAAATATTCAAGAAAAGAACAAAACCAGCTATTATCAAAACCCAACTTATAAATAAGGACAAGCCTACAAGCAGATGCTCATGCTTCTTGTCGGGGAAAAGGCGAGTCAATTTTCTTTCAAAAAAATTCATAGGTATACTTACTACATAAGCAATCATAGCTCCGATAATTAATGGCTGGAAGACATCCAAAACTTTGCTAATACCTTGTTTGATAATAGGGAAATACCATAAGGCAAAAAATAGGAAAACTCCGTAGCTGATAACCTTCAACAAATCTTGTGATTTTTTATCCATCTTTCCCATAACTTCCTCCATAAATATATCGTACAAGTATATTTTACCACAAAAATAACAAATAGGGGCAAGTTTAAAAATATTGCTTAAAAAAGCGATTTGTAATAAACTTAAGCTAAGGAGCTTATATGAAAACTTGTTATATAATTGGAGGAGGAGCCTTTGATGGTTTCTTTGATAAAATAGAAGAAAAGGACTTGGTACTTGCTGCTGATAAGGGCTACACCCTTGCCCAAAAGCAAGCAATCAAAGTGGACTATATTATTGGAGATTTTGATTCATCCAAAAAGCCAGAAGGTGTCAAGGTAATTGCCCTAAACCCAATCAAGGACTTCACAGACACAGTTGCAGCCATAGAGATGGCAAAAGATTTAGGCTATAAGAAAATCATCATCTATGGTGGTCTTGGTGGTAGGGAAAGCCACACGATTTCTAATATCAGAACCCTTTATAGGTACAAAAAACAGGGGATTGATATAAGACTAAGGTCCAAGAAAAAAGAAATTTTTGTCCTCAAAGAAGATTTTTTCTACAAATATCAGGGCAGTGACTTCTATGTTTCAATATTTTCCCTAGATAACGAAACCAAAATAAGCCTAGAAGGTCTTTTCTACGAACTAGACTCCTACCCTATGTCAATAGATGATTCCCTCGGTGTTTCCAACGAAACAGCCAAAGCTGATTTCAAAATAAAAGTCCACCAAGGTGCCGTTATTGTTGTCTTTGAGGATAAATCTTGTTAGGAAACTTTAGAATAATTAAAAACTCCCTCCAACAACTAATTTTTACTTATTAACCACTGAATTTATCATCCATAATGATGGTCTTGTATGTCAGTTATAGCATAAATTATTGATCAATTGCGTAAAAAGGAGCAAAGATAGTTTTAAGTAATTCAGATCCCAAAAATTCAGATGAAGCAGATGATTTCTTTGATGATATCTACTCGGATCATAAGATAAGAAGGGTTGCTGCCAGCAGAATGATAAACCGCAAGGCCGACTCTAGGGGAAAGATCAAAGAACTACTTATATCTAATTTTTAGCCTGCCTTCTCCCATGAGGGAATATAGACACAATTATTAGGAGAAAATATTTGAAAAGAGATTTTGACACTTGGCTATCAAATTTTAGACAAAGCATAGCAGATTATAAGTATTATATTGACTTTGACAAAGTCCATAGGAATGTTTCTAATATAAAGATCGAACTTAACATTTTAAATTCAATCATCGCTTCTAAAAATATTGAGGATGACTTTGAACACCTAATTTCTAAATATCCAGAAGTTATTAAATGCATCCCCATCCTTCTTGCAGTAAGGAGCCATGAAATTTACTGCCAAGATGCAAATGGTGGTATTTTGTATGACTTCAATTTAGCTAAAGCTTCCTCCATAAATCCTGATACTTACAAGTCTTATAGCTATTTTATGAAACAAACTGGTTTATTCGACCTATTAGAAAATCACATAATAAATAATCTTGTTGACTATGTAACAGGAGTTGAGACAGGGCTTGATTCCAAGGGACGTAAGAATAGAGGAGGCCATCTTATGGAAGATTTGGTTGAGGCTTTCATTATAAAAGCTGGATTTAAGAAGGATTATACTTATTTTAAAGAAATGTATATTCATGAAATCACCGATAAGTGGGGGATAGATTTATCGTCAATTTCTAACAAGGGAAAAACTGAAAAGCGTTTTGATTTTGTTGTGAAAACTCCCCAGATGATTTATGGCCTTGAAACTAATTTTTATGCGGGTTAGTGGTAGCAAACTGAATGAGACTGCAATAGGTTACAAAACTCTTGCCCTAGAAGCTTATGAAATCGATGGTTTTACCTTTGTTTGGTCTACGGATGGTAAGGGGTGGAAGGGTGCCCGTAATAACCTAGAAGAAACTTTTGATGTTATGGACCATATTTATAATATTAAAGACTTAGAAGATGAAATAATTGGTGAGGTTTTCTAATAATGACAAAAAAATTACCAAACGGGAGCCAGATGATTTCCAGTTAGAAATGACAACCATGTGGTCTTTTCCCAAACGTGGCAACTAGGCAACTCATGATGCAAAGTGGAGAGGGAATTGGTCGCCCTATATCCCCCGTAATATCTTACTAAGGTATTCTAAGGAAGGCGATCTAGTCCTTGACCAGTTTGTTGGTGGCGGAACTAGCCTTGTAGAGGCAAAGTTACTAAATAGAAATATAATTGGCGTTGATGTAAATGAGATTGCACTGGATAGGTGTAGGGAGAAAATAAATTTTGTTCACGAAGGAGCTAATGGAAGGGTCTATCTCCATAAGGCAGATGCCAGAAAGTTAAATTTTATTTCCGACTCCTCCATTGACCTGATATGTACTCATCCGCCCTATGCTAATATAATTTCTTACAGTGAAGATATAAAAGAAGACCTATCCTTATTGAAGGTAACAGACTTTCTTGAAGAAATGAAAAAAGTCGCTAGCGAAAGCTATCGAGTTTTGAAAGCAGATAAATTCTGTGCTATCCTTATGGGAGATACTCGCCAAAAAGGCCATATGATCCCTATGTCTTTTGAGGTTATGAAAATATTTCAAGATGCTGGTTTTAAACTTAAAGAATTAATAATAAAACACCAGCATAATTGTAGGGCTACAGTTTATTGGAAAACAAATAGTATAAAATATAACTTTCTTTTGATTGCTCATGAGTATTTGTTTATTTTTAGGAAATAAAATCTGCTCTTGAAAGTAGCACCATACCTATCTCAATTTTAAAAGAGGAGCTGGTAGCCTAGTTAAAGCTAAGCTATCAACTCCTTTTTTTCTTATTTTATTTTTTCCTTGTCCAGACTTTCAAGGTATTCTGTTAATTGTGGAATTATTTCTTCTATTGTGCCTGCTTCGAAGGGGCTTTTTATTCCTACTTTTTCGAGAGCCTCTTTGGTTGGGAGGCTGGCACTGATTTTGCAGAGGTCTAGGTAGGACTTCCAAGCTTTCTCGTGATCTTTTCTGTCTTTTATGAAGTATTGGAAAGCATTTACTTGGGCTATGGTGTAGTCGATGTAATAGAAAGGATTTGTGAAAACGTGGAGTTGTCTTTGCCACCTACCTCCATTTTCTAAGTATTCGTTACCATCATAGTCTAGGTGTGGGAGGTATTTTTTCTCAATCTCCCTATATTTTGCCCTTCTTTCAGAAGGAGTGGCTTGAGGATTTTCGTAGACAAATTCTTGAAATTCATCTATGCTTGCTCCATAAGGGATGAATTTGATGGCAGCTGCCACATGGTCGTAGTAGTATTTCTCGGAATCTTTGCCGAAGAAGTCCTCCATCCAAGGATGGGTGAAAAATTCCATGCTCATGGAATGAGTTTCAGCAATTTCCATGGTTAGGTCGTTGTTTTCTTCTGGATACATATCTCTTGTGAGATAGCCTTGGAAGGCGTGGCCTGCCTCGTGGGTTAGAACATCCACATCCCCACTTGTGCCGTTGAAGTTTGAGAAGATAAAGGGCATCTTTGTGATTGGAAGGCTTGTCATGTAGCCACCTGGAGCCTTGCCCTCCTTGCTTGTCAAGTCCATCATTGCCTTTTCTACCATGGCGTCGAAAAATTCCCCAGTTTCTTTTGAAAGTTCCCTATACATTTTTTGAGCCTTGGCTACAAGAACTTCCTCTCCTCCAACAGGTTTTGGATTTCCTGAAAGAAAACTTAAGGGTAGGTCGTAATATTTCATGTGGTCTATGCCGATTCTCTTGGCTTGGTCGGCATAGATTTTTTGGCTAAGGGGAACTAGGTGTTTTACTATTTGCTCCCTATATTTTTTTGCATCTGTAGCGTCCCAATCTAGCCTACCCATAACCTTATAGGCAACTGGAGTGTAGGTAGAAAAGCCGAGCTTTTGGGCAATTCTTGTTCTTATTTCTACCAAGTCATCATAAATTCTATCAAGCTCTTCAACGTGGTCGCTAAACCAAGCATTTAGGGCCTCAAAGGCCTCCTTGCGAGTTTGTCTGTCCTTATCTTGGGTGATGGCAGTAAGGGCTGGTATGTTTTTAATCTCACCCCTAAAGGAAATCTCTGCCCCACCAATCAACTTATAATATTCATTGACAAGCTTTGACTCACTTACCCTATCTTCCATGATTTATGGATCAAAGATGTCCGCTTGAAGCTTGTCCCTTTGGGTTATAGTCTTGCCATATTTTTCCTCAAAGGCAGGTCTATAGGCACTTTTTAGCCTTATAGTTTGTAGACGATGGTTAAGCTCGGTGATGCGAGGAAGGTTCTCATTGAATGAAGCAATCTCCTCTTCATAGAAGCTATCCTTGGTGTTTATGGTGTTTCTGATGTGGGCTATTGTATAGAGTTCGTTGAATTTTGCAAACTCTTGTTCAATTTTTTTGTGAAGGTCAAAAAACTCTTCCTCACTTGCTGAATTTTCAAGTTCATCTAGGAAGGTAGAAATCTTTTCGACAATCTCATCAAAATCCGGTCTTTTATATGCTAAATCTTTAAATTTCATAATTACTCCTTTTTTTATATATTATACACCTTCTTTGCTTTTCCTAGTATAGAAATCTTGATTTAGCTTGTTTATCATATCTTGCTTTATCCTTAATTAAATGTTTTAAGCTAATCAAAAAAGACCAGAACTTTCGATTCTAGTCTTTCTATTCCTCCCCCTTGCTGTCGAGAGCTTTGAGGGTGTCATCGTGCATTTTTTCCTTAGTTTTCTTATCTTCTTCTACAAATTGGGAGTAGAGAAGGTCGACTGTTATTGAGATTGGAAATTGGGGGCTTATGGCGTTACCGTGGTTGAGGTGCTTGAGGGAAGGGACTAGGACGATTTCATGGCAAAACTCCTTGTAGGATTCCCTAAATTGGGAGGTAATTAGGATAGTCTTTGCCCCTCTCTTGTAGGCTTCTTTGAGAAAATAGAGGACTTCCTTGGTTTCTCCACTGATGCTCATGCCGACAACTAGGCTATTTTCCTTATGAAAGACTGCCCTCATTTTCATTTGGTCGGTGTCGGTAACTGAGTCTATGTTTACCCCTATCCTCATAAATCTCAGTTCCATTTCATTGGCGGCAAGACCCGAAGACCCTTTGCCACAAACAAAGACCTTGCTCGACTCATCTAGGTAGCCCAAGATTCTTTTTATCTGATTTTCATCTACTAGGGAATAAGTTTTATTTAGCAATTCTTGGTAGGTTTTCAGAACTTGACTTACGCTATCTGTTATGTCCTCTTGCTTTTCAACAAAACTTTCCTTATATTGGTAAATAAATTCTCGGTAGCCCCTGAAGCCACACTTTTGGGCAAAACGAGAAAGGCTGGCTTCTGATACAAAAAGCTTTTCTGCTAGGACTTTGCCCGCAAAATCTCCCAACTTGTCATTGTGGATAAAAAAATCTGCTATGGTTTTCTCGACTGCCGTGAAATTTTCATAGTTGGATTCTATGGTTTCGACCACTGACTTTATATAGTAGGCCATCAGCAAAGTCCTTCTTTAATCTTAAAGTTATAAAAGGCTCCCATCATTCCAGCAGTGTTTTTGTGGTAGGCAAATTCTAGGCGAAGCTTATCAAAAATAGGTTTTTGCAAGAATTTCTCCAAAGGCTTTTCAATTCTTTCTCGCAAAAATTCTCCTTGGGCCATGATACCTCCACCAAGGACTATGGTGTCAGGATTTAGGACGTAGGCGATGTTGGCAAGACCTTGAGCCAAATATTCGCACATCTTGTCTATCTCTTCAAGGCAAATCACATCGCCATTTTTTGCCAAGTCAAAAATCATCTTGCCATTAATCTTGCTTACATCCTCTCCCTTTCTCCTTGCAATATTTTCAAGCAAAATCCTAGTTGAGGCTAGGTTTTCAAACCTTTCATCTCCGATTCTCATATAGCCTACTTCCATGGCAGAGCCACCAACTCCTTCGAGAACCTTGCCCTCTATTATGGCACATCCTCCAATCCCTGTTCCTATTGTAAGCATGACCATGATTTTGCTAGCCTTGGCAGACCCTGACCTATATTCAGCAAGACCCGCACAATTCACATCATTTTCAACTTGACAAGGCAAGGCGAACTTCTCCCTAATGGCCTTTTTGAAATTGATGCCTGTGTAGGCAGGGATCAGGTCAGAAGCGTAGGCTATCGACCCATTTTTTGTATCAACCATGCCAGCAGTTGAAATGGCAACTCCTCCACACTCTAAAGGCTTAAGCTTTGATGTGTAGGTTGCTACAAGGTCTATGACCTTCTTTAGGATAGCCTCTCCACCTCTATGGGCCTCAGTTTTCATCTCGTGTTTTTCTATGATTTTTCCTTCTTCATCCACCAGCCCATATTTGATGGCAGTTCCGCCTATATCAATTACTATGTATTTTTTCATAACTTCCTCTTCATATGGCAAAAGGGTCTTTAACCAGACCCTTGATTTTGCTTAAATTTTAATTTTGAAAATAGCCTTTTTTATCTTCTCTTCCTTGCCATGAGCAAGGGCTGTCATATGGCCATCGTTTGGAAAACAAATTAGGAAATCTCCTTCTTCTAAGGTAACTAGGGAATTTTTCTCACCCTCTAGCTTTTGGTAGTCATCTTCTTTGATATAATCGCCTAGGTTCATGTTCCCGATGAAATTTAGGGCTATATCTTCCCTACCATCTAGCATTATGTGCAAATCCAAGTAGTCCTTGTGGGCTTCCCAAAACCTATTTTCAGGGCTTGTAGTTTCATATTCAACTATGTTTACAAAAAGCTCATCTCCCCTTATAGGATGACTGCCCTTGGCGAAGTCTTTTAGGTCGTTTTCTTTATAATAATCAAAACACTCTTTTATTTTTTTATCTAAAAATGAGTATTCTTCAAGATTAGATATATTTGCAAATATCATTTTCTTCTCCTATTTCAAGTTGTAGATAGTAGAGTTATTAGGTACATCTGGATTGATGCCTTTAACTTTATTATAAATTATTGAGGCCAAAAGTCCAACTACTAGGGATACTGCTATTGAGATTATTGAGTAAGACCAGAAGGAAATCTTGGCTGGGTCTACAAAGTATTTGATATAAACCATCACGCATGAGGCTGCGACAAAGGCAAGGCTTGCTCCAAACTTGTTGGCAACTTTTGTAAAGACTCCTAAGATGAAGGTTCCTACAAGGATACCTAGTACAAGTCCCATAAAGCCGTTGAACCATTCATAGGCTGATTTTACACCACCTTGAGCCAATACCATAGCAACAACTATGGCAAAAATTCCTACTATGAGTGAAACATTTTGTCCTATCTTTGTTTGTTTTTCAAGGCTTATTTCTTTCTTGTTAAGTCTTGCTTGAATATCCATTGTCCAGCTTGATGCAACTGAGTTAAGACCTGTTGATAGGGTTGATTGGGCAGCTGCATAGATGGCTGCAAGGAGCAAGCCAGTGATTCCAACTGGTAGCTCGAAGGCTATCCATGAGGCAAAAATTTGATCTTGTTGGGCTGCTGGTGGTAGAGGGTTGCCTTGAACTTGGTAGAAGACATAAAGACCTGTACCTATGAGATAGAAAACTGTTGCTATAAAGATTGACAAGCATCCATTAGCTATCATCATCTTATTTAGTTGTTTGGTGTCTGTGGTTGTTGTAAATCTTTGAACAATATCTTGGCTTGAAACATAGGAACCGATTGTATTAAGGCCTGCCCCAAATATCAAGAGGAAGATTGAATCTCTAAAAATATTTGCGTCAAATACTGGTTGATCCGCTGCCAAGAACTTACTGCTAGAGCTTAGCTCGTGGATTACTGCTCCAAAACCACCATTTATATGGCAAAGAAGATATATTAGACCAAAGCTTACTCCAATTAGAAGCACTGAACCTTGGATGAAGTCTGTCCACAAAACAGATTTCAAGCCCCCAGTATAAGAGTAAATTATAGCTATCACTCCCATTATAATAATCAAAATGTTAACGTTTATTCCCATAAGTCTAGAAAGCACCATACATGGTAGGTACATAATAATTGACATACGACCTACTTGATAGATTATAAACATTATAGCACCAAGAACCCTTAGCCCCTTGCTTTTAAACCTAATTTCTAGGTAGTGGTAGGCAGTATCTATATCAAGCTTGCTATAAATTGGCAAGAAATACTTGATAGTAAAAGGAATGGCTATAAGCATACCTAGTTGGGCAAACCACATTATCCACGTTCCTGCATAAGAGTTTCCTGCAAGAGATAGGAAAGAAATTGGACTTAGGAGGGTTGCAAAGATAGAAACAGAAGTTACCCACCATGGCACTGTTCCATCACCCTTAAAGTACTCCTTGCCCTTCATTTCTTTTTTGGAGAAATGAAGGCCTGCAAAGAGAACTGCTGCCAGATATACAACAAGTATAACTAAATCAATATTTGTAAATCCCTGCATATAGGTCTCCTTCTTATCCTAGAAACTTGCTTTTAGCATCTCTAATCATTGCCGCGGCTTCTTTAACTATCTTATCATCAGCATCAATTAGGCTAGCTAGTGGCTTTCTTACTCCACCTATATCCAAGTTTTCATTTTCCCTTAGGATTGCCTTGATAACTGCATACATATTTCCATGAGCTGAACACATCTTATAGATTATCTCATCAACTGCATATTGGACTTTTTGAGCCTTATCCCAGTCTTTTTCCTTTAGGCACTTATCCATCTCTAGGATTAACTCAGGCATAGCTCCATAAGTTCCTCCGATAGCACCCTCAGCTCCTATAAGTCTACCAGAAATAAATTGTTCGTCTGGGCCATTAAAGATAATGTAGTCCTCTCCTGCTTGTTGCTTGAACATTTGGATATCTTGAACTGGCATTGAAGAGTTTTTAACTCCTATAACCCTAGGATTTTTTCTCATTTCTTCAAATAGAGAAGCTGTTAGGGCAACCCCTGCTAGTTGAGGAATGTTATAGATTACAAAATCAGTATTTGGGGCAGCAGATGAAATATCATTCCAATAGTCTGCTATGGCATATTCTGGAAGTCTGAAATATATAGGTGGGATTGCTGCAATAGCGTCAACTCCGAGGCTTTCAGCGTGTCTTGCAAGCTCCATAGAATCCTTAGTGTTGTTGCAAGCAACGTGAGCAATAACTGTAAGTTTGCCCTTAGCTTCCTTCATAACATTTTCTAAAACGATTTTCTTATCTTCAACACTTTGGTAAATACATTCACCTGAAGATCCGTTTACATAAACTCCCTTAACTTTCTTATCAATAAAATATCTAGTTAAGTTTCTAACTCTTTCTGGGCTAATTTCTCCATTTTCATCGTAGCAAGCATAAAATGCTGGAATAACTCCCTTGTATTTGTCTAAATTTCTCATAATTTCCCTTCCTTAGCTTAAATTTCTTCAATCTTATCAACAAACAACTTGGTAATAACTTGAGGTCTTGTAATAATAGAACCTACTACCACACTATAACAACCCAATTCTAGGACTCTTTTCGCCTTTTCTGGAGTTGAAATATTACCCTCAGCTATGACCCTTGCTCTAACCTTTTTGAGAATTTTCCTAATTATCTCAAAATCATTTGCCTCTATCTTATCCCCCCTAGATTGGTCAGTGTAGCCAACTAGAGTAGTCCCAACAAAATCAAACCCAAGCTCATCAGCATGGATTGCCTCATCGACTGTCGAACAATCTGCCATAAAAAGTTGGTCTGGATACTTTGCCTTAACTTCCCTAAAGAAATCATCAAGGCTAAGGCCAGCTGGTCTTAGGTCTTTTGTAGCATCCATAGCTATAATATCAACTCCTGTAGCAACAAGCTCATCAACTTCCTTCATAGTTGGAGTTATGTAAACCTTTGAATCGTCGTAGTCTTTCTTGACAATTCCAATTATCGGAAGGTCGACTTCCTTTTGGATTTCTTTTATATCGGCACTTGTATTTGCTCTAATGCCCCTTGCTCCTCCAAGCTTGGCGGCTCTTGCCATCCTTCCCATAATGAACGAAGAATGGAGAGGTTCATCTGCTAGAGCCTGACAAGAAACTATAAGTTTGCCCTTGATAGTTTCCACTTTATTTTCCTTGGTCATTGTAACCTCCTTGTTGGTTAGAGTATATATCATTTTGAATTATATTTCAATGATTGTAGCTTATATAGAAACTACTTTCATAAAGTGCCAAGTAATGATATTGTTTTCCTGTTTTCCTTTTAATTTCTATCCTAAGTTTTGAAAGTAGTTTTAGAAAAAAATCTCAACTGAAATTTTTCCGAAGAAATTTTCACAAAAAAAATATCCCTCAACCAAGCTAAGTTGGGAGGGATATTTGTCCTAAACATCGAAAAAGCCTTTTTTGTATTTTCTCCTTGCTAAAAGGTAGAAGATTAGGCTTAGACCTAGGATTAGACAATAACATCCAAGGCTTGCAATAATTACATTTCCTTCTGTAAGTTTGGCTAGGAGGATAAAAAGTCCAACTAAAAGTCCAATAAAAATCATGGACAGGAAGTAGAAGCCTAAAAACTTTAAGTTGCCTTGGCTTAGGTCTTTCGGATTCTTCCAATCGGTTTTTATACCTAGGGTTGATAAGTAAAGCCCAACAATTGTGCCACTTAGGCTTGCTAGGAAAAGTCCCCCAAAAATACAAAGGCTATTGACCAGACCTAGTTCTAGGACGTAGCCTACAAGGAGTGCCAAAACAAGGTTTGTGATGGTTGCTACAGTCATAGCCGCCATAAATCTCGCCCTCATGTGGCTTTTGTAATCAATCGGCATGGTTTGAAAAAGGTAGAAACCCTTGCCTTCCCTAGATAGGGCATTTGTTGCTGTTGACCCATTTATCCAAACTATTAAGCCGAAGGGAAAAGCACCAGCAAGGCACATTATCCTAGTCCAAGGTGCATAGAGCATAGACTTATCCATTTCTGTTAGGATTTGCTTACCAACAGAAAAACTCATCATTCCAAAAATCATAAGCATGAGGATTGGCGTGTAGAGAAACATTATATTACTGGTCAGAATCTTTAAATCTCTTTTGTAGATTGCCTTAAATTGGCTAGAACTCTTAAAGCTAGTTTTTCTTGCTTTCTTAGGATTTTCTTGACCGATTTTTGCTTCCATCTTGTCAAAGACCGCTTGGTAGTAGCATTTGTCGGCGAGCTTGTAGGATATATAAATTATTACTCCTGCCATAAGCCACAAGCCTAAACTTGCCCCGAGTCTTTGACCTATACTTCCACTGAGGGATAGGCCAAAAAGTTTGGCGTTAAGAAAAATCGTACTCACCTTGCCCACCTTAATGAGACTTTCTGAAAGACCGCTTGTAAAATTCCCCCTGCCAGAGCCCGCCATGCTTCCTGCATTGAAGGATAGGTAGTAAATCATACCAATTACAGCTAACATTACTACATATCCAAGATTTTTGAAAAATTTCTTGTACTTGTTAGCTCTTGTAAACCTCTTAATAATCAGGATAAGGAGAGCGAGCAGAGTGTAGGAAATTGCAAGCATGGGAAAGAAATTTACAAGTCCCAAAATAAGGGTAGGAAGGTCGAAAGAATTTTCTCCAAAATATACTAGCAAAGTAAGGATAAAGAACAAGAAATAGTCGATAAATCCTAAGACTCCACCAAAAATTTTGCCAACAAAAAGTTCCCCTTGATTTATAGGAAGGCTTTGATAGTTAGCCACAAGCTTGTCTGTGAAAAAATCTCCCATAATTCTTGGTCCATAGAGGGAAATCGTAATAAGACTTGTGAGAATACCAAAACTTGTAAAAAACATCTCTATTTGTCCACTCGCAAAATAGGCTTTTCCAGCAATTTTCATCACATAATAGTATATACCACCAAAAACTAGGTAAGAATAAAGGATAAGAAGCAACCTAAAGAGGTAGTTTTTGGGAAGGTTGGCGACAGTCTTCTTGGGAGAATATGGAAAAAACTGTTCCTTTAAGGCGTATTTAGTTATTGTTTTTATATTTTTATTCATCGGTAAGCTCCAAGAAAACTTCTTCCAGACTTCCCTTGTTTCTAGCAAGCTCCCTTATCTCGGCAAAGCTACCACTAGCGATAATCTTTCCCTTATTAATTATGGCAAGTCTATCGCACAATTCTTGGGCGATTTCCATAACATGAGTTGAGAAAAATACGATTTTCCCCTCATCTGCCCTCTGTCTTAGGATTTTTTTTAGGTTGTAGGAGGACTTGGCATCAAGACCCACCATAGGCTCATCCAAAATCAAAACAAAGGGATCATTAATCAAGGCACCTATAAGGGCAAGCCTTTGAGCCATACCATGAGAATATGAAGAAATTTGCGTATCCATAGAATCTCTTAGGTCAAAGAATTCTAGGTAATATTCTAGCCTTTGCTTGCGAGTTTGGCTATCAATGCCATAAATATCAGCCACAAAATTTATATATTCCTTGCCCGAATAATTCTCAAAAAGGTCTGGATTATCAGGAACATAGGAAAATTGCCTCTTGTAGGTTAGGGGATCTTCCTCAAGACTTTTGCCATTAATAGTAATCTCTCCCCTGCTTTTGGAATTAATACCGACAAGGGACTTGATGGTTGTGGATTTGCCGGCCCCATTTGGCCCCAAAAATCCAAATATTTCACCATCTCTTACCTCAAAGGAAATATCATCTACCGCTTTTTTGCCATTGGCGTAGGTTTTAGAAAAATTTTTTACTTCAATCATAAGACCTCCTTATTCGCTAGTTAGTCTAGCTTTTTTGTTCATTTGCCTGGATAAATACTATTGATAAAAAATAGGACTCTTGCAAGGCTTGCAAAAGTCCAAAAACTTATCTCAAAGACTTAACTAAGTTTGAAATAAATTTGAAATGGATATCTTTGGCATCTCTTGCTATGTCAAAGAGAACCATCTCAGTGTTCACAATTACTGCACCCATATTTTCAAGACTCCTTAGGGCTGTAGCTTTCAAGTCTTCAGTAAAAGAAGCTACCGCATCTTCCACAAGGAAAACTTCAAGCCCCATATCCAACAGACTCCTCACTGTTTGATAGATACAAATATGACCCTCTGCCCCAGTAACTAGGACTTTTTTTATTCCATTTTCTTTGATAAAAGCTACAACCTCTGGAATAGCTGCATCAAAAAGGCTTTTGGCGAAGATTTTCTCCTCACTGATTTCAGCAAGTATCCTCTCATCACTTCTTCCAAGTCCCTTTGGATATTGCTCTGTGGCAAGGTAGTTCATCTCATATTCCTTGAAGGCCTTGATGAGAGCTAGGGTATTGGTCGTAGTCCTTTCGCCATTTTCCATAGTTGTCATAAGCTTTGGTTGCTCATCTACCACCAAGAGTAGGGTCTTGGTTTTATCTTGGTAGATATCATCCTTTAGGTCATTTACATAAAATTTACTAGCTAGTTTTCTTGACATAAGTCCCCCTGTCTATAATCATTTTCTTTCATTTGCTTATCTATACTAGATAATATACCCGCCTTGTTTTTCGACCAATCAGGGTAGGCGATTTTTTCCCTGACTCCATCTCCAGTTAGCCTATTTACAACAACTTCCTTGGACAAATGCCTAAGCATTTCTACACAAATATTGACATATTCATCCTTGGTCATGGTATAGGCTAGGTGATTTTCTTCAAAATATCTTAGAAATTTGCTGGATTTTTCTAGGTAGAGGTTGTGGATTTTGATTCCCCAAATCCCCCTACCATTGATATAGGCAATATCCCTTAGATAATCATCCATACCTTCATAAGGAAGACCAACAATAACATGGACTAGAGTCCTTATCCCACGGCTTCTAAGCCTTGCTAGTCCCCTATCAAAAGCCTCGTGGCTGTAGCCCCTTTGGATAAGAGAGATTGTCCCCTCATTGACACTCTGCATACCGAGTTCTACAACAAGAAAAGTCCTCTGATTTAATTCATCAAGTAGGTCAACAACCTCATCATCTAGGCAATCTGCCCTAGTCGCAAGGAAAAGCCCCACCACCTTTTCTTCATCAAGAGCCTCATAAAATAAGGTCCTCATCCTCTCAAGACTCCCATAAGTCGAGGTGAAATTTTGGAAGTAGGCAAGGTAGCCTTCCTCCCTCCCCCTTTGGGAAAGCTTTATCTTCTGCCTATTGATTTGCTCTTTTATAGAAAGTTTGGCAAAAGTCCACTCGCCACTTCCCCTAGCTGAACAATAGATACAACCAGATTTTCCCAAAGTTCCATCCCTGTTGGGGCAGGTGAAGCCCCCATCAAGGGGAAGTTTTAGGATTTTTTTCTTAAATTTTAGCTTGAGATAGGAATCCAAATCCCTATAACGTTTTTTGTTAATTTCCATGTCCATATTATAACATTTTTCAAAGATTTTTTTAATATAGCTAAAAAAAGTTAGAGATTTTGCCAATTGATAAGTAAGCCAAAAGGCCTATGCTTTACAAGTCATAGCCTCTCATCGCTTCTTATAATTTTCCTCCTAAGCAAAGACCCTATAAAAAACTAGGACCTGCTAGAGCTTTGCCATACCTAATCTTTGGAACTTGGTATTTAAAAATCGGCACAAGGTCTCCCTTTATGCCGATTATTTTTTATGGAAATGATTGGCTACTAAGAGTCTCTCGGAATTTTTTCCTATTGGTCAATATTTAGTTGCCTATATTCGTAGTCTGTATCTTTAGCTACTGGTTCGTAGGTTACAAAGCCCTTGTAGGTATTAATCCCTTTAATCAATTCAGGAAATCTCTCGCAAGCTCGCCTTAGTCCCAAATCGCAAATCGCCTTGGCGTACCTAGTTGTGGCATTGGAAAGGGCATAGGTCGAAGTCATGGCCACAGCTCCTGGAATATTGGCTACAGCATAGTGAATTACACCATACTCTACAAAAGTTGGCTGGCTATGGCTAGTTGGTCTTCCCTTGGTAAGGTCGGTTGACCCACCTTGGTCGATTGCAACATCAACAATTACATAACCTTCCTTCATTTGCTTGACCATCTCTTCCTTGATAAGTTGAGGTGCACGAGCTCCAGGAATGAGGACTGTTGATATAACAAGATCGGCATTTCTTACAGCCTCTTCTATATTGAGGGGGTTGGAATAGAGGGTTTCAATCTTGTCTGGAAAGATATTGTGAAGCTCTGTAAGAGCATCAATATTTACATCAAGGACAGTAACCCTTGCTCCCATGCCCACAGCAATTCTTGTCGCAGCAGTTCCAACCGTGCCCGCTCCCACAATCACAACATTGGCAGGACGCACACCAGGGACGCCTTGAAGGAGAATTCCCCTACCTCCCTTAGGCTTTGTCAAGTATTGGGCTCCCTCCTGAACTGCCATTCTTCCTGCAATTTCTGACATTGGGCGAAGAAGTGGGAGCTTGCCATCAACTTGCACTGTCTCAAGGGCAATTCCAGTTACCTCATTTTTGATAAGCTCATCAGTAAGCTCTTCATTACTTGCAAGGTGGAGGTAGGTATAGAGGATAAGTCCTGGTCTAAAATACTTATACTCCTCTTTCATAGGCTCCTTGACCTTGTAAATCATCTCTGCCTTCTGCCAAATATCGCTAGCCTTGTCGCAAATTTCAGCTCCCGCTTGCCTATAATCATCATCGCTAATACCGGAGGCGACTCCAGCACCAGTTTCTATAAGAACTTTATTATTAGATTTGACAAGTTCAGCAACTGCCCCAGGAATTATAGCCACCCTGGACTCTTGGTCTTTAATTTCTTTAGGTATTCCTATAATCAAAATTTTTCCTCCTTTATTTAGCTATTACTTTAAATATATACCCGAAAAAGCTTATTTTATTTATAGCTAAAGTGGTATAATGATTTTATGATTAAATTAATTGCAATAGATGTGGACGGCACACTTGTTACTCCACTCAAAAAACTAACCAAAGAAAATATCCGTGCCATTGAAAAAGCAAAACAAAGGGGCATCCATATAGCCCTCGTAAGTGGTAGACCCTTCCATAGTATGGTAAGGCTAAACAAGGCTCTTGGGCTTGACAAGAAGGGGCACTTTACTATCTGTCAAAATGGATCTTACGTCTTTGATAACCTCAGCCAAAAACCTATGTTTGGTACCTATCAAACTCCGTCAGACCTTATTAATATCGAAAAGATGCTTGATGGCTACAAGTTAGAACTTTCCGCCATGGATGCCTTCAACTTTTATTCCAAAAGGCAAATCCCAAACCTCTACACCATCATAGATGCAAAAATCAACAATATGCCAATCAAGACAGTGAAGTTTGAGGATTTCCCAAAAGATAAGACCTTCGGTAGGTTTCTAATCCTTGGTGGAAGTTGTGAGCTTAAGAGATTTATCAAAAATATGCCAGAAGAACTCAAAAATTCCTACTATCCTGTCCAAACGGCTCCATTTTTGATAGAAGTGATGAACAAAAACACCAACAAGGGCTATGCTATCTCCCAAATGGGCGAAAGACTCGGCTACAAGATGGATGAAGTTATGGCAATAGGTAACGAAAAAAACGACATTCCTATGCTAGAAGCAGCAGGTTTTGCTGTAGCAATGGAAAATGCCGTTGATGAGCTTAAAATTCACGCAGATTTCATAACCAAGTCCAACCGCAAATCAGGTGTCGCCTACGCCATAGAAAAACTCCTAGCCAATAACCTTCAAAAATAAGATGACCCCAAAATCCAGCCTAGGGATTGGGGTCATCTATCTTTATCTTTTGAGGCCTTTATTCCTAGGACTTTGTCTAGTCGCTTCTCTCAGTTACCAGCAATTATTGTATCTTTCACCGACAAATCCTAGGTTCTAACTTATGAAATGGATTATGAGTCCTAGGGCTAGCTTCAATATCGCTCTTTTTGCCCAAATCTAAGAAGTAGTTACAATTCTTTCAATTCCTGGTATTTCTTTATATCGTAGGCATACTTTCTGCTGGTTGCTTCTAATCTTCTTATTATTTTTTCTACCGACCTTTTGGCCTTGCTGATATCCTTGGCTTTAAGGCGAAGATTGGTTCTAAAGGCTATGTCTGCAAGTTTTCCTCTAACCTTAGAGTATTGGGTGATTTTTGTTGGTAGGTAGAGGAGCTTGGCTAGGTTTTCGTCAAAGATTAGCAAGTCTCTGTGTAGGTTTAGGATTGCTTCTTGGCTTTTGTCTAGGTTTTTGTTTACTGAGCTTGCCTTACTTTCTCTGATAAGGTTGCCTACAAGGTTGCCCCTAAGCAGAGAAAGACTTGTAAAGTCAGATTTCTGCCTTACCTTTATTTCTGCTGTCCTTAGGAGTCTTAGGACTGACTTTGCTTTTATTATCATCTTGTCTGTTTTGACCTTGTTTTTGCCAATATTTTCGTATTTTGTCCTTAATTCTGTCATTTTTCCCTCCAGTGGAATATTTACTTTATTTATACCCATTTCCTCGATTTTTTAAAGTTTGTCTTTGTGGTGGTCTTTAAGTATAGTTATGATGTATAGATAAAAGGAGAATTGTATGGCTGAAGTTTTATATTATAATCCAATAGACTTGGATAAGTACGATAAATTTAAGAAAATTGCAGAAGAAAAGGGAATCGATATTATTGAGGTTGGCAAAGACAACCTTGATGAGAAAATCGGCTACCTACTCGGGATTTCTGGTTTTGATGATAGCCACGAGCCTAGGATAGAAGAAGACTGCGACCTTGACTTTGACTTTGTTTTGTTCAATGGTTTTGATAACCAAGAACTTTTTGACTTCCTTGATGAACTCAGAAACAATGGAGCAAACGTCCAACACAAGGCTGGCATTACTGATAATAATGTGAAGTGGACCTTGAGGGAACTTCTCATAGAAAATGACAAGGAAGCAAAGACTATGGGTCTAGTCCACAAGATTAACCAATTGATTGACAAGGCTGAGGGACTTAAATCTTTGCATGGTGAGGATAGGAAAGTGCAAAGGATTATTGATGAAATTCTAGCATATTTTAACGATTCATCAATTTTTGAGATTGAAATTGCTAAAAAACACTACCTTAGCCTTCTTGATGAAGTCCTTAGGTTTGAGAAGGAGCACCAATAGCTAGGAACAAGTTAGTTAATTTCTTTATCTTTTTGGACTAGGCCTAGCTTAAAGCTTGGTCTTTCTAGTTAACTATTCTTGATAAGTGGCAAGGTCTCTTGCTACCAAGCTAACTAGCCGGCCTTTTGAGACATGCTTATTAAATATCTTTGCCATAAAAAATAAAGCCCGACTGTCGGGCTTTTAGTGTGCTTACTTATGAGAATGATAACATTCTCTTATCTCCGCTTACAAGTTTTCCTACTTGTTTTTCATCAAATAGAGCGTAATCACCTATAATTGAGTGTTTTAGGGCGGATAGGGCTATGGCAAAGTCTAGTGCCTCGTGGATTTCAAAGCCATTGGCGTAGGCATGGATTAGCCCTGCGGCAAAGGCATCCCCTCCCCCAATCCTATCTACTATATCAAACTTGTAGCTAGCTGATTTTATGTATTCTCGCCCATTATACATCCCCGCTGCTAGGGAATTTACTGAGGCAGAGAAGGAATCTCTAATTGATGAGATTGTATACCTAATTGCATACTTGTCGTGGACTTCTTTAAGGATTTGACTTAAAACCTCGTGGTTAAAGTCTCCCTTAAAGCAAGCGTGTCTTGTTGGAAGAACTCCTATGAGGATATCGACCATGGCTAGGACTTGGTCATAAAATTCACAAGCTTCATCAAGGCTCCAAAGACTGGACCTATAGTTTAGGTCAAAGACGATTTCTATTCCCCTCTTCTTGGCTTCCTTGATTGAGTGAAGGACTAGATCCCTGCCTTCTTTGGAAATGGCGGCTGTGATGCCTGTAGTAAAGTAGATATCACAATCCCTAAAAATCCCATCCCAATCAAATTCCTCGACTTTTGCCTTGGAAATAGATGAATTTTTTCTATCATAAACTACCTTGGGCGATCTTAGGCCTACACCTTTTTCAGCATAGTATATGCCTAGTCTTTCTCCTCCCCTTACTATGTAATCAGTATTTATACCAAAACGGTCGATGTTATTTAGGGCCGCCTGACCCATCTCATTTTCAACAAGTTTAGTAACATAGGTAACTTCATCTCCTAGGTTGGCAAGGGCTATGGCAACATTTGCCTCTGCCCCACCAAAGATTGCTTCAAACTTGTCAGTTTGGATGATTCTTTCAAAGTTAAAAGGCGAAAGCCTGAGGGTCAATTCTCCAAATGTTACAATTTTCTTTTTCATACTCTCTCCTTTAAGAAAAAGGGGCAAAAAGCCCCTCTGTTAGATTAGACCAGCCTTGAGTGGAAGCAAGAGTGAAGTCATTGGTAGGTAGGTTACTAGGAGAAGTCCTATGAGGATTGCTCCGTAGAACTTTAGCATATATGGCATAACCTTGGCAAGACTTGTATCTCCTACCTTGATGGCAACAAACAAGGTGTTACCTACTGGTGGTGTAATATTTCCTATACATAGGTTGTAGACAATCATTAGCCCAAATTGGACTGGGTGCATACCAAATTCTGTCGCTATTGGCAAAAATAAAGGTGTAAAGATTAGGATAGCTGGTGTAACGTCCATAAAGGTTCCTGATATTAGAAGGATAATGTTCATAATTAGGAGGATTACAAACTTATTTTCTGATACTGAAAGGATGGCATGACCAACCATTTGTGGGATACCAGTAAAGGCCATAACCCAAGAAAGGATGTTTGATACTCCTATTAGGAAAACTACAATAGCACTCATCTTGGCTGAATCTACTGCAATTTTCCATACCTTTTTCACATTAAGGTTTTTGTAGACAAAACCTAGGATTAGGGAGTAAAGAACTGATATAGCAGAACCTTCTGTTGCTGTAAAGACTCCTGCTACGATTCCTCCAATTACTACTATTATTAGTCCCAATGATGGCAAAGCCCTGAGGGTTGCCTTGCCTAGATTGCCAAAGGAAAACTTTCCTTCATTTGCCTTGTAGCCCTTCTTCTTGGCTATGGCTATAGCTACAATAATACAGGCTGTTGACCAAATTATACCTGGCACATAACCTGCTAGGAAAAGAGCAGCTACTGATGTTCCTCCTGATACTAGGGAGTAGGTAATTAGGGCGTTTGATGGTGGTATCAAAAGTCCTGCTGGAGCTGATGAGCCGTTGGCGGCAGCAGAAACAGCCTTGTCATAGCCTTGTTTTCTTTCGCCATCCTTTACCATAGAGCCTACTGCGGCTGCTGCTGCTGAGGCAGAGCCTGAAATCGCACCAAAAAGAGCGTTGGCTCCAACATTTGTTACAAGAAGGGCTCCTGGAAGTTTACCAAGAATTGCCATGACAAAATCAACTAGCCTTTTGGCTATTCCACCCTCGTTCATAAGGTTACCTGCTAGGATGAAAAATGGAATCGCCGTTAGGGTAAAGGAACTCATTCCAACAAAGGTCCTTTGGGCAGCAGTTAGGGTTGCTACATCTGCTGGAACTGTTGAAAGTATCGTTACGATTGACGCTATACCTATGGAGAAGGCAATAGGCACTCCTGTTGCCAAAAGTATAACTAAGGATATTATAATTATCGCTAGGGCATTAGCACTCATTTGTTGCCTCCTTCATATTTCGCTACTTCTTCCGTATCATTTGCCATATTTGAGGCAATTTCTTCTGTAGACTTTGCCCTTACAAATTTAACCTTGCCCTTTAGGATGTCGGTGATATTTAGTAAGGTGTAGATGATATTGATTAGTCCTGTTATTGGAAGTGGGATGTAGAAATATCCTACAGGCACTCCCAAAGATGAGGTCATCTGACCTAGGGCAAGCTTGGTTATAGCAAGGCCACCCATGGTTAGGACTGTGATTGAAAAAACAAGTAGCATAAGCTCTGAGAAAATTGCAAGCACCTTTTGGACTTGAGGGCTTCTTTTTTCTACAAGAACTGGGATGTTCATATGGCCTTTTTCGCTTACAACAAGGCTTGCACCAAAGAGGGTTGACCAAGCAAAAAGATAGGCAACAAGCTCTTCTGACCAAGTTGATGGCTCATTTAAGATGTACCTTGTGAAAACCTGCCATACGACTAGCAAAAACATGACAAGAAGGCTTGCCCCTGCAAGAACCTTCATTATTTTATCTAAAACTTTTCTCATATTAACCTTCCTTAGCTGGGAACTGTTTGTTGTACTTTTGGATAGCCTCATAAAAAGGAATAAGCTTTTCATTTCTCTTTAAAACTTCTTGGGTAAGAGGGCTTACAGCATCGACAAAGGGCTTTTGGTCTGGGTAGATAAACTCAACGCCAAGCTCATTTTCTGCCTTATCCTTAGCCTTGCTAACAGCCGTTTGCCATTCCTTTCTTTGAACTTCATTCAAGATTTTAAAGCCCTCATCAAAAACCTTCCTATCTTCTTTTGGCAGGCTTTCTAGCCAGTGGTAGTTGGCAATAACAATATCTGGTACCATTTGGTGCATATCATAGGAATAATACTTACACACTTCCCCATGGCCATTATCAGTTAGAGCCATCTCGTTATTTTCTGCCCCATCAATGATTCCTGACTGGAGGGCTGTATAAACTTCCCCAAAACCCATAGGAGATGCAGAAGAGCCCAACAAGTTCATCATCTTGACATTGGTTGGAGATTGCTGCACCCTAATCTTTAGCCCCTTTAGGTCGGCTACAGAATTAATTGGCTTATCCTTGGTATAAAAAGACCTAGACCCAGCATCTAGCCAACAAACTCCCTCAAAACCTCCATCTCTAGTAGATTCAAAAATCGGCTTAACAATAGATGGATCGTCCATAACATGGTGGTAGGCCTCACTTGAGGCAAACAAGTATGGCAAGTTAAAAATCTCCCACACATCATTAAAAGTTTCCAAAATCGCATTGGAGGCTACACAAATATTTATAGCCCCAGTTTGAGTTAACTGCACCATATCTATTTGCGAACCCAAAAGCTCTGATGGGTAGACTTGTACGTCATACTTATCCCCCAAATTCTCTTCAACATACTTCTCGAAAGCGAGAAGTCCCAAGTGGGTTGGGTGGTTTTGTGATTGGTTATGGCCTACCCTAATAATAGTCTTCGCAGGCTTTGTTTCATTTTTCTTAGCACAAGCCCCAAAAACAAGAGCAAGAACAAGAACCATCAAAATTGATCTAAATTTTCTACTCATAATTTCCTCTCATAACTTAAATAGTTTCCTTCTCTACAAGCTCAGCCTTAATCATGATATCAGTCCTTGGAGTTTGATTATCCATAATCTTAAACAAAGACTCACAAGCAAGCTCGACCTGTCTTTCAATCCTCTGATCTATTGTAGTAATCCTTTGGTTGGTAAACTCTGTCGCATCAATATTATCAAAGCCTATAATAGCAAGATCCTCTGGAACCTTAAAACCCCTGTTCACAAAAGCCTTATAAAAAATAACTGCCAGACTATCAAGCTCAAATTGGATGGCATCAAAGCCTCTTTTTCTCACAAAATCAATCAAAAGTCCCATATCAGCCCTATAATCCTTAAGCTTGTACTCAACAAAATCAGCCTTTGGATAATACCTATACAGAGCCTCAATAAAACCTGCCTTCTTTGCCACATAGGATCTTGTCTGATATCCTGTGTCCAAAGAAACATAAAGAGGTTTCTTGTAACCCTTCTTAGCGAAAAGGCTTACCGCTTGATCCATCGCATCAATCTCATCTATATAGACATTTACAATCCTCGAAGACTTCCTCACTGGACTAACATTGAGCATGGCCATGGGGATATTCTCACTGACCTCGATAAGGGTATCATAGAATTCTTCTTGCTCATAGGTTGACCCAACTCCGATTATAGCCTCCACCTGATTTTCAATAAGCAAATCAAGATAGGCCCTCTTCTTCTTTAATTCATCAGTTGTAACACACAAAAGTGTCGAATACCCTGAAGCTTCAAGCCTTTTCTCAAGCTCGTAGGCTGACTGGGACTCAAAATACTTCCTAATATCAGGTACCATAATCCCCACAAGCTGGCTTGACCTTTTAGCCAAAGACCTTGCTATCCTATTAGGGGTGTAGCCACTTTCCTTGATAACCTTTTCAATCTTGTCCCTCGCCTTCTTGCTCACATTCTTTTGCTTATTAATAACACGAGATACGGTAGCAGTAGAATAGCCAGTGGCCTTGGCAATGTCGTAAATATCCAAATTTCTAACCTCCTTTCTGTAGAAATTGCCTGTCAAATATTAAAATAAAGGCAGATTTTGTAATCGCTTACATTTTATAATTCTATTGTATAAAATTGTTTTCACTTTGTCAAGGGTAAAGATGAAAGTTTAGAAAAATCTTAGCCTAAGCGCAACATTTTTGAAAATAAGATTAAGCTTGTGCTGGCAAATGATTTAGCTAATTCATCTTATCCTTTTTCATTAAGCTTATTAGTTAGCTATAAGCTCACAAAAAAAGAGCCTTAAGGCTCCTATTAACTGCTATTCGTATTTTTTGGCGATTATATATATTGGCAAAAAGCCTAACACCAGAAAAATCGCCATAGCTATGACAGCTTTAATTCCTTGGATGAATCCCAAAAGCGGGTAGACTGCCATCATCAATATGACCCAAACTCTGAGGTATTTGAGAATTGGTTTCCAGTTTTTGTTGTTAAAATACACCCCAACCATATTCATCCTAAAAATCCCATCACTTACAAAGGAAATCTTGTTGGCATCGTAGTAGGATGGGAGGCGATCATCTGCAAGCAACCAAAAGTAGCTTGAAAATACAAGGCCCAGGATTCCAGATGTCAAAAAATTATTGATATTTAGGCCAAAATATTTGTAAAGGATGAAGTATTCTCCACCAACAAGACTGAGTATGATGGCGAGGGTGCCAAGTTTTTTCATACTAATCTTTGCTCTTTTAAGCTCTTTTTCTTCATTGATTTCCACGATTTTTTGGAGGAGACCTTCGGTCTTTGGATCTTTCATGACCTCCTCCTCACCCTCAATTAGACTTACAAGGCTTACTTGGAGAATTTCTGCTAGGGGCATAAATAGGCTTATGTCTGGCAGAGACTGACCCCTCTCCCACTTGCTTACTGCCTGGGCGGAAACATAAACCTTCTCAGCTAGGTCCTTTTGGGTCATATTTTTTTCTTTTCTCTTTTGGGCTATAAAAGCTCCAAATTTTTCTTTATCAATTTGTTTCATAAGACCTCCTTTGCTCATATTATAGGAAATTTCTAACTATGCGTCAATAAACTTGCAGTTGATAAGACCTAAACCCTTAGTTTAATCGGCTATTTTGTAGGCTTTTGCCTAGCTTTTTCCCATAAAAGCAAGTCTTCTAAAATTCTCTTCCTTAAAAAACCAGCCAATGCTTATCTTATTTTTCCTAATCCTAGCCAGACGATTGGTATTTTCAATCGCCCTTAGTAGGGTATTCTCGCCATATTTTTCTGCTAGCTTTACGAGACCTTGCCTATAGGGGTCAAAGGATTCGTCCTTTTTTACACCTTTTTGCCCTTGCCAAAGCTTGCTTAGCTTGGCTATGAGGACATCTTCCTCATATGAAGCATGTTTTTCTTCCTTTGGACTTACTGGTTCTTTATTTCCTTCCACCCTCTCGTTTACCTCAGTTTCCCAACGACTGATTGACCCATTTTCCATAACTGGATATCTTTTGATATATCCTTTTTTGATAAGCTCGCTAAGACCCGACCTAAAGGCGACCTCCCCTTCCTTGGAAGTTGTAATAAGTTGGTCTATATAAATCACCCAACTATCTGGCAGGCTTAGGATGTAGGTCAAAATCCCCTTAGCCTTAAAAGAAAGCTCGCTATCTTTGAGATAGGCGTTGTCTATAATAGTGAAATTGCTTGTTTTTTCTGTGCGATTAATAATCATATCTGCCTCCTAAGCTTATATAGAAAAAAAAGAACCTTCTTCCCGATTACCTAGAAGGACGAAAGAGGGTTTAAGAGATGATTTTTTCTTTTTTGGATAAATTATCTTTGCTAAAGTATTTTCGTAAATCTTTAAACAAAATCCACAGGAAATGCCTATTCTTAAAGCTCGCTAGGAGTAAAAAGCTAATCTTTGGGCTACTTACAATAAAAAAAGCCCCAAGGGCTTAGAGTTTGGGAACTTAGCATGACCCAAGGAGCAAGCAAGCTAGGCTTAAAAACCTAGCCAAACTTATTGATAGCTATCACGCACTCTGGATTAGGCTATTAGCTTCTCACATCTTTCCTAGGGACTTTTTATTTTATATTAACTGCACCGACAGCTTGCCTTGCTTTAGCTTCTTTCTCATTGACTAGGTCAAGACCTGTAATTGTTTCGCTGTTGGTAATTATCACGAGAACATCGGTATCCTTGCCATTTTCTTTGATGAAGTCGACATCCATTATGGCGATTTTATCGTCTTTTGTTACCTTATCTCCTTCCTTGACAAATAGGCCAAAACCTTGACCCTCTAGGGCTACAGTGTCTATGCCCATGTGGACAAGAACCTCAAGTCCATCCTTGCTCTTGATGCCAAGGGCGTGTTTAGTTCCTGCAACCATCACAACTTCCCCATCAACTGGTGCATAGATGTCATTTGACCTAGGCCTTACTGCAAAACCATCTCCCATTAGCTTGCCACTAAAGACAGGGTCATTGACAGCTTCTAGGTCGATTAGCTCTCCATCTACAGGAGCAAAGATTGACGCTCTTTTATCTGCCTTACAGGCTTCTTCTTGAGCCAATTTTGGGCTAGACTCAGTCGGAACTTGCCTAGGACTTTCTAGATCTGCTCCCTTTGGAGCAAGACCCTTCTCAAGCAAATCTTCCACAGATGCCTTTACATTTGGTACGGTTGTTCCATAGACAACTTGGACGCTATTACCTTGAACTACTATGCCAGATGAGCCAGTTGAGGCGAGTAGGTCCTTTGAAACCTTCTTTCCATCCCTTACCTTAACCCTTAGTCTTGTAGCACAATTTGTTACATCTTCTAGGTTGTCTGCGCCACCAAGACCAGCAACAATCTTGTAGGCTCTTTTTTGCTTGTCATCAAGCTTGTCAAAGGATTCATCCTCCGAAATCTTTGTATCTTCTTCTGCTAAAGCCTCACGGCCTGGTACATTCCAACCTAGCTTGTTAATGCCAAATTTGAAGATTATATAATAGACTACTCCAAAACCTAGACCTATGGCTAGGAGAGGAACCCAATTGGTGATTCCATTTCCTGGAAGAACTCCGTAAAGGATAAAGTCGATGATTCCTCCTGAAAATGTTACTGCAACTCCTGTATTAAGAAGGTAGGCTAGAACTCCTGAGATACCAAAGAGCACACAGTGAACTCCATAATAAAGGACTGGTGATGCAAAAAGCATCGGGAACTCGATTGGTTCAGTGATTCCTGTCATAAAAGAAGTAAGAGCAGATGAGGTGTAGAAACCCTTCATATCCTTTTTCCTTGATGGGTCGCTTGCCTCATACATAGCCTTACATGCTGCTGGGATACCAAAGAGCATTACTGGGAACATATATGCAAAGTGGGCTGCTGCGTGGGCATCAATAGGAACCCCTGCTGCAAGTTGGGCAAAAACTATGTTTTGGGCTCCAACTACTGTTTGTCCATTTACAACTGCTGTTCCACCGATGGCCGTTTGCCAGAAAGGCAAATAGAAAACGTGGTGGAGACCAAAAGGAATTAGGGCACGGTAGATATATACATAAAGGAAAATACCAAAAATACCCATTCCTGAAATCACCTGACCCATTGAAGAAAATCCTGCAGAAATAATAGGCCAAACAAAGGTCATGATAAGACCTAGGATAATACCTGCTATTGATGAAATTATAGGAATAAAGTGAGTTCCTGCAAAGAAAGACACTGCCTCAGGTAGCTCGATTGTGTTGTACTTATTGTGAAGATTTGCCACAATAATACCGAGAATAATACCACCCATAACTCCCAAATTCATTGTCTTGTCAAAACCTAGGTAGGATGTAACTAGACCTTGGGTTTGGCTTAAAGCTTCCACATCCCTAAATTGGTTAAGACCTGCTGTCATGGCTGCATACATTACAAAATAGCCAATAATAGCAGAAAGAGCTGCTACTCCCTTTTCTCTTTTGGCAAGACCACTTGCTACAGAAATACCGAACAAGAGTCCCAAATTGCCAAAAACAATACTTCCAGCACTCGCAAATACAGACAAAATTCCAAAAAGAATTCCGCCCTCATGGAGCACACCCCCTAAATTATACATATCTATAACGCTCGGATTGGTAAAGGATGACCCAATTCCAAGCAAGAGTCCAGCTATTGGCAAAAGTGAGATTGGCAACATAAAGGTTTGACCAAGCTTTTGCAAGGTAGCAAATACCTTGTTTTCGCCAGCTTTTTCACGAATTTCTTGTTTTGTCTTAGCTTTCGACATAATACCTCCTAAAATAGTTATAACACTGATTATATGCGTTTTAGCCCATATTTACAAGACGTATCTTCCTTGACC
Organism: uncultured Anaerococcus sp.; assembly: GCF_947253225.1. Classification (GTDB taxonomy): domain Bacteria; phylum Bacillota; class Clostridia; order Tissierellales; family Peptoniphilaceae; genus Anaerococcus. The sequence goes on from NZ_CAMXYR010000006.1 coordinate 33,642, forward strand.
CTAGAGATTTTTCCCAAGCTCCTCTCTCAAGTAGGAAACCTTCGCCCTAAGGTCAGTAAGCTCCTGAGTTTTCTCCTTTAGCTCAGACCTAACCCTAAGGTCGGTGAAGATATTGTCAAAATAGAGGTCAAATAAATTATCATAAAAACTATCTGAAAGCTCATCAGGTAGGTCTATATCAACATCCTTAAGCTCTTTTTTAAGTCTCACTAGGCTAGGCTTGATGGCGTAAATCTTTTCATTGGCCTTTCTCATCTTAGACCTTTTCATAAAACTTGCCAAGAAATCTCCACCAAAAATATCCCGCAAGGCCCAAGTAGATGCCGAAGACAAATAAGAAAGAGCCTCATCTATATTTACCAAAAGCTCATCACAAGCTGAAACTGCCTCCGCAATTTCCTTCCTATCTCTCATAAAATCCTCCTTAGCTAAAATTTCTTACTATATATTTACCCAAAATAAAACCACCCCCAAGGATGGTTGAAAATTATTGCCAGCCTAAAAGCTAGACCTTCATTAAAAACTTTAGGACATCCTCCTAGGCTAGGATTTTTTCTAAGATAATAGTCTCAAACTCCAAAATAAAACCTCAACAGACCTAGAATAAGGATATGAACTGGATAAAATAGGTAATTAAGCAACTTATATTGCTTGCCCCTCTTGCCATTGTAGGTTAAAGTCAGTGAGAAACCAAGGAAAGAATAAACTTCCTTAATAATTGACAAATAACCAAAAGTTGCAGAAAGAACAGGCCTATCGTAGAAGATATAAAAGAGGTAGGCGAGAATTATGGCGTGGTAGTCATAATCTAAACTCAAAACCATGGCAAGAAAACCGAAAGCACAAACTAACCCAAGAGAAAGCACATACCAAGCGATTTTATGAGAAATCTTTTCCCTAAGAACATCAATTGTCCAAATAGTTACTAGGCAAAGAGCCAAGGTGAACATCATATTGTTCCAATAAGGGTCAAAAAAGACCTTGGATGTAAACAAATCGAAAGGTACTTCGGAAATTGCTCCAAAAATCAACAGATTAGCCAGATACCTAGCCCTATTCTTAGTCTTGAAAAATCCTTCCACCACAAAAAATATAAAAATCGGAAAGGCAATCCTACCTACCACCGACAAGAAATTCGACAAAACCAGCAAAAACCCGCCACCATCAAGCTTTGGTGTAATAAGCGCATTGTTGACATGGTCAATAAGCATCGACAAAAATGCTATATACTTTAACTGGGCACCATCAAGCACTTGCACCCTCCTAAGCCTAGAATCTTCAAAACGACCCTCAAGCTTTGCCGAAGTCCAAGCCCAAGACTTAGTCATATCCGCCTTCTTTTTCCCATCTCTCATTAATTCCTCCTTTGCTAAAACTTTCCTATCCTCTACTTGTCCAAAGAAAAACCATCCCAAGGATGGCTAAAATTCCTTGCTTAATCCCCATCAAATCCATCAAAAACTTTAATGCCAAGAACTGCCAAGCCAAGAGCAAGAGCCCCCATGCCAAACCTAGCAAAACCAGCCAAATTGTCAGCAAAAAATCTCCTGTTGTCCTTGTGGAGGTCATTTATTTTATCTGCTAGATCAATCATTTTATCTATAAACTCTTTCCTATCCTCTGGCGACAAATCATCCTGGTGGAGCTGGTAGCTAAGCTCGTCAATGATTTTCTCATAGACCATAACCACCTCCTTCTCAGAATCTTCCACCTTGTCCATACTAACTTCGATAATTTCTTTTAGATTGACAAGAACCTTATCAGCAAAACTAGTAAAATTTGGGAACTGATCAATTATTTTAAGCACAACTTCCCTATCTAAGTTAGGAACCATGGCCACAAAGTTAGCAATTTTTTCCTTGGACACCTGCCTAAATTCCTTAATATTAAGGATTTGTTTGACTTTTTCTTCTGAAATACGCCTTCTTTTCATAACTTTCTATCCTTCCTAGATTCCAACAAAAACATCTACGATTTTTCTGATTTTTTCTAGCACCTTCTCCTTATAGTTCTTTTAGTTTTTTATTTTATTATATCATATGAAGCTAGGAGAGGGCAGGTAAAAAGCAGGCTTCATATCTTTATCACCTGCTTTGTTTCTTTCTAAGATTTTCTTACAAGCTCCTAGTAGAGGGCCTCGGCTATTTGCAAGTAGGAGTCTTTAAATATGGAATTTTTGCTTACAACTAGGGAGAAGTCGTGGACTAGGTTGAAGTCGTCTAGGTCGACTAGCCTTATATCGCCCGCTTCTAGGTCCTTTTTTACGCATGATTCAAAAAGAAAGCTTATCCCACAGTCTGCCTTGACTAGGTCAACTATGGCATGCATATTGTTTATTTCGATAATATTGGTAAAGTCCTTGATGTCAATATTGTCCATGTTGAGGAAGTTGTTGAGGATGGCAAGGGTGCCAGAGCCTTCTTCCCTTATGATTATTCTTTCGTCTAGCAAGTCGGTTAGCTTTTCGATAGGCTTGGCAAAGTGGTGATTCTTGTGGCATATGCAGACCACCCTATCGCTTTTATATTTTTGGATGTAGTATTCCTTGCTTGTCAAAAATCCTTCGATGATTGCAAGGTCAATCTTGCCCTTGTCAATATCTCTTAGGATTTCGTCGGTGTTCTCGTAGTAGATATGAAAATCGCAGTAGGCTTTGGCCTTAATTAGTCCTATGACTTTGTCCAAAATCAGAAATTCGCCCACAGACCTAGTAAAGCCTAGGGAAATTTTTTCGCCCTTGGGCTTTTTTTTGCCAACTAGCCTCATAAGCCTTTGCTCATCATTTGCCATAGAGATTAGGGCAGATTTGAGGATTTGCCCTTGGTCGGTCAGGCACAAGGCCCTCTTTTTCCTACAAAAAAGCTTGCAATTGTAGTAATTTTCTAAATATTTGATGTGCATGGATATGGCAGGTTGGGTTAGGTTGAGGCTTTCTGCCGCCTTTGTAAAGTTCATAAACTTGCACACTTCCAAAAAACTTTCTATTCTAAAGTCTAGCATTTCTTCCTCCTTTTTTTATCATAACAAATTATTATTGTATAGTAAACATTTATAATTTTACTTTATATCTATCCCTTGATATAATAGACAAAGCGAAAGGAGCATTTATGACAAAATCTATAGAAAAATACCTTAGAGGACTCATACTCTGCCTTATAATTGCAACAATTTCCCAATACATAGGCAAAAAAGTCCCCCTAGTTGGCCCAGCAGTTTTTGCCATCCTTATCGGTATGGCTTTGGGTCAAGTTATTAAAGAGAAGAAAGCCTATATGGCTGGAGTGAGGTTTACTTCAAAGAAAATCCTTCAATATGCAGTAATCCTCCTCGGATTTGGTCTTGACCTTGGTCTAGTTTTAAAGACAGGTAAGGAATCTCTTCCAATCATCCTATCAACCATATCAACTTCCCTAATTATAGCCTACCTCGCCTACAAGTCTGGACTTATTAAGGGCAAGATTGCAACCCTTGTAGGAGTTGGCTCATCCATATGTGGAGGTTCTGCCATAGCAGCAGCTGCCCCTGTTATTGACGCTGATGAAGATGAGATTGCTCAAGCTATTTCAGTAATTTTCTTTTTCAATATCCTAGCTGCCATCTTATTCCCAAGCCTAGGTCGTATGATTGGTTTTTCTACAACCGATGGCCACGCCTTTGGTATATTTGCAGGATCAGCAGTCAATGACACCTCATCAGTTACAGCTTGTGCCTCAACCTGGGATACTATCTTTAATCTGGGCAGTCAAACACTTGATAAGGCTGTAACAGTGAAGTTGACAAGAACCCTTGCCATAATCCCAATATGTTTGGGTCTTGCCTTTATCAGAATGAAAAATGCTGAGGAAGAAGCTAACAATAAAATTTCAATCAAGCAAATCTTCCCTTTCTTTATAATCTATTTTGTCCTTGCAAGTTTGATTACAACTATTGCCCTTGCCAAGGGAGTTGACCTTGAGTTTTTCAAACCTTTCAAGGACCTATCCAAGTTTTTCATTGTAATGGCCATGGCTGCCATAGGTTTTAATAGTGATATAGTCAAACTTCTAAAATCAGGAGCTAGACCTCTCGCTCTTGGTGGCTTGTGTTTTGTCGCAATCACATCTATAACCCTCATCCTCGAAAAAGTTCTTGGAATTTTGTAGGCTACTTAAAGCCAAAGAATAATCGAATACTAAAACACCCTCCTAGCTGGTAAAGCCTTTAGGAGGGTGTTTTTATTGAGGGTATTTATAAACTAATAGTCTAATTTTTTTTATGGTTTAGCTTACTTCTAAGCTTTCAATATATGCCCCCTTTTTCCTTTGGATTGTCTAAGAAGATATTTGGGGCAGAGTTTGCCTTTGTCTTTTGCAACGGACAACCACCCTCTCTCTTCCACCTAGGGTACAAGTGAATAAGCTTAGGTCCCGATTTCCTTCCACAAGGTCACTTGCTTGCTCTGGCCTAAGTTTTCCTACATCTTCGACCTCATAGATAAAGTGATTGTCGTTCATATCTACAAATTCAACCTTATCGCCTTTATCAAGCCTATGAAGATTTCCAAAGTGAGCCTTATAGTTATGGGCAAGGATTATCATGTTATTTTCATATACACTTCCCCTGTATCTTGCTGGAGATATCCTAATCAAGGGATAAGACCATTCACTAAGGATGGGCAAGTCTAGGGAAAGTCTTTCAATTCTAAGATAGCCTATATAGGCTAGGCCATTAATATTTCTTGTGGGCATCTCCATCTTTGGATTTTCAATATACTTATTTTGAGAACAAGGGTTTTTGCAAACTTTTTCTTTAAGTTCTGTTACTATTTTTTGCGTCCTTACTTTCGCCTTATAATCTTCTCTAAGATTGTGGGTCAAAAAGAAAAAGGCTAAAAAGATGCAAGCTCCTCCAAAATAAAAATATATATTCTTCCTAAACATTTCTTTTTTTCCTGATTAGAGCAAAGCCTGCTCCTAGAAAGACTATTCCGCCTACTGCTTTTATTATCTTAGTTCCCTCGCCACCTGTTGTTGGAAGTTCACGACTTGGTGGGGCTTTTACTTGGACAACTGGATGAGGGAAGGATTTTTCTCCTCCCTTATAGTAAACTACAGAATTCTTATTGGCAGAAAATCCTGACTTGCCCGAACTTGTATCATTTCCCTTGTAGTCTGTATCCATATCTCCTTTTGCGTCATAACCATTCTTTTGGTAGTCCTCTTGGGCTTTCTTGTTAGTTTTGATATTATAAGAAAGAACATATTTTGTATTTCCTTCTAATTTATAATTAGGATTAAAGGTCAAAACAACTTTTTTATTAGACTTGTCATAGACCAAGCTATTGATACATCTATTAGAACCATCTCCATTTTGCAAAGTTTCATTACCATTTTCCCAAAGAATTGTTTCTTCCCCTGTATCTTTATTGACTTTAACAACTTTAAAGTCTGCCTTATCGGCTAAAAGCTCAACTCTATCACTTAAGGGATCTTCTATCCTTACCTCTGTTACAGCAGCCTCAATAGCATATTTTAATTTAGAGACTAGCTCTCCTGTATTGCTTTTAACTCCAATATAAGATCCTTTTCCCTTGTCTGCCATGTATTTGAGAACTTCTGGACTTTTTGATTCTGAGAGGCTATCTTCATTTATATCTTCAGATACCCCCACAGCGTGGGTGATTAGATTTGGATGTCTCCTATAAAAGCCATCCAAAAATTCTTTAGTATAAATTTTTGAGTTTCTAACAGTTTTCGAACTGTTACGACCATCCTCACGACGGTTACCATCACTGTCAATCCAAAAAGTTGGGACCCCATCGCTAATAAAAATCATAACTTGCCTTCTACCTTTTTGTTCTTCAGATTTTCTTAACAATTCTTCTGCCATCATAAGACCCGCTTGGTAGTTTGTCCCCCTATGTTCAGCCTTAAAATCGAAATCTATTTTACTATCAAGGCTATGGGACCAACCTTTAATAGTTTTCGCATCTTCATGGTAAGTATATCCGTCTTCTCTTTTTGTATTTTCATTTCTTGTGTATCCATTGAAATATAGGAAGGCAACCCTATTTTGATCATTTTGCTTCAAGAAATTTTCAACTAAGTCAGTATTATTTATCATCCCAAGCATGGCATCCTTACGACTCATAGCTTCACCATTCCAGCTCATGTCTTCTTTTTTCATACTGGAAGAGCCATCTAATACAAATAACAAATCTACAGCTTCGTTTTTCTTGAGTCTTTCTCCTTCAACATCAAGATACAATCTATAAATATCTTCTAGTTGATTTTTATACTTTTGATCTTCTTGAATATCCGTATCCTGATTTTTAACATTATCACCGAGATAATCAATTTGCTCATGGACTGTAATTTTTGGTTTTAGCGTGTCTGGAACTTCTGGGACTTCTGGTTCTTCAGGTTCATTGTGCTCTTTGGTATTTGTGATATAGTATATATCCGACTCATGTTTGTAATGATTGTCGGTTGATTTTTTAATATTACTCTTATAGCCTTTGACCTTGACCTCAGAGATACTATAGGTAAAATTGTAGATTTCTTTTATTTTAAAATCTTCTGGAATATCTTCAGGAAAAGCCCCTCCTGCATCTTCTATTAAGTGATTCTTATCATCCCTATAGTAATCTTCGATGATCCTCTCTTGCGAATGTTCGTCTGGAATATCCTTAAATCTTCCTTTCCAATCAATGGATTCAGAAAGTTCAATAGAATCTGTGTAGAGATTTTTTATTTCTATGTCCCTTGTTTTTTTTCGCCCCCTATGATTATAATATCTAATCCTAACTGTATAATTCTTAAAAAGCTTCACCTCTATAGGGTCATGAGCCTCATTCCCGCCTTTCCATGATTTAATTACTTTTATATCCTTGTAATGATCATGGTGACTGGAATGAGATTTAGCAACCCTCGCTGATCTAAGAAAACTAGACCTAGCCACATTTTCTTTTTTTGTATCTTTGGCAGGGACATCATCCTTATATGCTATAGCTTCAAGCGACCTAGCCTTTGGCTTATCTTTTTGTAAGAATAAAGCAAAGTTGTCTTCTTCAGACGTGTTTTTAACAGCAAACCTTAGTAAGGGCGCCTCATTTTCTTCATTATCTTTTTTGATTTTGATAAGTAGTCTTATTTTTTTATTTTCTGGATTTTTGTTTGTTAATGTTAAGTGTCTTAGCTTTTCGTCTTCATCAAAGCTTTCATCCTTTATTGTAAGAGACTCATCTTCAAGGGAATATGAGCCCTTAATCCTCCTTAATTCTTCTAGGAGACTTTGAATTTCTTCTATATTATCTTCTTTTTCATTTTCTCCAAGATAAACTTCTAGCCTGCTTAGGATATCTTGTATCCTATCAATTTCTTCTTCTGTAAATAAGTTTTTAACTACTTCTAGCTTCTCATTAGCATACAAATTTATCTCATCAATTCTTTTATCATCCCTAGCCTCTAAAACTAAGTCTTGATAGCCCTTGTATTTTTCATTTTTATTAGCTACTAAATTTGTGTACTCGTTTTCATTCTTAGCTTTAATAATTTTTAGCTTCTTATCCTCGCCCTGGTCTTCTGATTTAGATGTTTTTTCTCCTTCATCCTCTTTTTCAATCAAATTATAGGATTTATTAGCAAGGATAGCTTTATACTTGTCTATGAGCTTCACATCTTCTTTGGACAAAGACGCTTTTTCTGTATCTTCTAGATTTTCATTAGAAGGATTATCCTCATTTTCACTTTCTCCATTATAGATATTAGGGTCACTTTGATTAGAATCTAGTTGATTTGACGCCAAGAGCAAGTTATTGTTCAAATGATTCTTCCTTAATAGACTTTGGCTTACACATTTTTTCATACTAGCATGATTATAGGCTTTGGGAAAGACACTTTCATTACAAGCTTTTGCCAGTGCGAATGGAGAATTAGAAACTAGCATTACTAACGCCAAAAATATACTAAAAATTTTTGATATTCTTTTTTTCATTCCTTAGTTCTCCTTCCTTTTTCTTTGATATATCCTATTACAATACTAATAATCCCCATGCCCGATAGAAAATATACAGGCCACCATAATTGTCCAGTTTGTGGTAGCATAGGCGGTTTTTTAGGAGGATTGTCTGGTGGAGTATAAGGAGGGGTGTAAATATTTGTAATAACAAAGCTATTCTCGTAATTTTTAACTTTTACTTGGTATCTTTTTCTATCGACATTTTTCTCAACCACTGTCCAAGAGATGCTAGAATCAAGGTTCTTCCAAACATAAGTCCAATTATTATCTTTGTTTAGCTTTACACTCTCTTTTGATTTTCCATTGCCCAATAGTTCCACTTCTATAAAGCTTGGCCTTTTGTTTTCATAACCATTATCATCCCAAACTTTCAAAACATCTAGGTCTATTTTTTTTCTAAGAAGCTTTTCCTTGCTAAATTTAGGGTATGCGGTTGATTTGTCGAGATATTTGCCAGTTTCCTCATCCCTTTCTGGAAGTAAAACAAAAAACGGATTAGTTATATACTTGTAGGACTTGGTAAATAAATCTTCTCCAACAATAAGATATAGACCCTTCGTTACTTTCACATTCAATAAGCCCTTATCGTCTGTTTTTCCCTTGTAAAATGCTTTAATCTTGTCTTTTTTTATATAGCCTTTTAGGGTATTGGCATATTCATTCCACTTTATTTCGTTAGCTTGCCCATCTCCTATAGGATATTTCCTAAAGTCTTCACTCAAGCTTATATTGTTGTTTTTATCAATATTTCCTATTTTGTATATACTAAATTCAGCATCCTTTATGCCATAACTTCCATCAGTATAAGATATTGTAAAATCTATTTGTTCTGGAGAATTAATATTATTACTTGCGTAAATATTTTGAAAATTAGAAATAAAGCTAAATAGCAATACAAAAAGACAAACTAGCTTGCTTTTATTTAGTTTATTCATTTATTCCTCCTCCATTTCATAAGTATGCTTATCGCTATTTTTCTTTTAAGCTTTTCTCTTTTCTAAGATCTATGATGTCTTTTATCATAGAAAGGATGATTATAATAATCGAAGCAAATATTGAAACTAGTTTTATCATAGTTAGGAACATATTTTTCTTAACTTCTTCTTTGGCCTCTCTTCCCTTTGAGCTTTGTGGTGGATTGATTCTCTCTCCCCTAACTAGTAACCTATGAGTATTGATTCCATAAGGCGTACATGTGAACAAAGTTACATAATCTTTTCCTTCAAAAACCTTTAGGGGTTCTACATTTTTAGGCAGAACCGTTTCCTTATTTATTACCTGATAATATAGGTCTTCGCCAAGAATTGACACAATAAATTGATCTCCGACTTCTAGCTTGTGCAAATCTGTAAAAAGTTTTGCACTTGGCAAACCACAATGAGTTGACAAGGCTGCATGAGTTGACGCTCCACCAAGGGGCAAGGATGTACCAGGTAAGTGACCCACCCCCTTTTGGATGACTCCTTCATTTACCCCATGATAGATGGGAAGGTAGACACCGATTTTTTCAATTTTTAGGTAGCCCATCATCCCATCATTAAATGGATTCAAATTTTCTTTGTAATCTTTAACTAGATTCGGATAATAAATAGCATCTTTTTCTTCAAAAATCTTTCGATTGTATAAATTAGCCTCATCTTTGATTTTTTGAATGTCAATCTTGGCAAATTCATCTAAAGACTTTTCGTAATTTATAATCCCCCTGCTTTGGGTAAAATTATTTACATAATCACTTACATTAGGGTAGAAAAAAATAATGAAGCCTATTACAAGTAAAATTTTCAGAAAAATAGCTTTCTTTTTCTCCATAATCAATCTATGGGAAGGATCTTAATTCCTCCTCACCATTACCTTTCTTGCAATTTAATTTTTCCTCTAATAAGGCTAAATCCTGCATAAAGAATAACTAGTCCACCAACCAAGGCGAATAACTTAGTTCCTGCTCCACCCACTTTAGGTAGTTGGGTACCTGAACTGTTCTCTACATCGGATGTTGCTTGCATATTCACTTCTGTGTCTGCTTCACTAGATCCATCTTTCAAGACAACTTCCACTTCTTCAGTAAGTAGGTTGTATCCGTCTGGTGCCTTTGTTTCTTTTAATTTATAAGTTCCAGCCTTTATTCCTGTAAATTCTAGTTCACCCTTATTATCTGATGTTAAAACTGTTGCTTGTCCTAATTCATCAACCCATGTAACTTTCTTTTCATTATTTGTAGTATCTAGCTTGTAGAATTTTCCTTCAGAGTTTTTAAGAACAAATTGTGCACCCTCAAGTTTTTTCTCCTTATCGCCTTTTGCATACTTCAAAACTTTGATTTTTCCTGAATATACTTTCACCTTTTCATCAGGAGTATTATCTTTTTTGCTTTCATCTTTAGGATCATTAGAAAATTCCAAATGAGCCTTATTTTCTTGGCCTTGATTACCTAGATCAAAGTCCTTGTTTACCTTTGTATCGTAAGTAAGCTTTATTTCTTGACCAACTATAGCAGAACTTTTTTTCACAAGCTCTAATATATTGAATGTAACACTTAAATCCTGACCACTTACAGCCTTTGTAATATTTGCTGTATTATCAACTCCACCAATTGTAACTTTGATGCTATTTTCGTCAATACTTAGACCCTTTGGAAGGCTATCTTTTAAAACATATTCATACTTCTTATAGCCAGTTGGATCTGGAACTTTTCCTGTAATTGTGAAGCTTACTTTCTCTCCATAGTCTGCAGATTTTTTATCAGCTTCCTTTTTGATTGTTGGATAAATTCCCTTTACCTTAACTTCACCATCAGGCTTAGTAGATGTTAAAGAAACGATAGAACTTTGACCCGTGGCAGCTTCAGATGCTCCTTCTGGATGAACTAAATAATAACCAAGAGGCAAATTAGAAAATACTAATGATGCTCCAGTTGCAGTTTTGACATCTATTTTAGTCTTGTTAGGCATCTGTCCCATAGCAGTTTTTGCAAATTTTGCCACATTATCCTCAGTAATGTTTATATACTTAACCTTCCCATTTACTACAATAGGATTAAGACTGTTACTTTCATTATTTTGATCAACTATAAACTCTTTACCATTTCCTTCAGTGAAAAAATCATTCCATTCATCTGCTATAGTATAAGATACATTGTCATCTTTGTAAGTTAAGTCAAATATCTTATAAATTCCATAAGTCTTATCCTTAGTTGTTCCATTAACAGTTATCGAACCATTGCCTGTTGCGAAAGCGTTATTTATTCCCATACTTGTCAACAAAAGAACAAGGGCAAGTATCATTTGAAATATTTTTTGAATCCTATTTTTCATATATCCTCCTTAAAATTTATTTTTATACTAATCTTCTTAAAACATTTCATTTCTTAATAGCCTTAACTCGTATTGCCATTAACATATATCTTCTTCATAACTTCCTCCTAATTGATAAGTTCGAAAATTAATTGTCTATGTCCTGTATTATAAAACATTTGAGAAATTCAGTCATTTTTTTATATATATTTCTTTTTTACCTTAAAAAGTTAGTTTTTTAATTGCTTTTTTAATCAAATTATGTGATAACGATTATGTGTATCATTCGATAGTGATTGTATGTATCACTTAATAGTTTTTGGAGTTATATTATGTTAGTAAATGGACAAGATAAAAAAATGATGAATTTGATGACTCACTTATATAGATATAACAATGAGTGGTTAAATATTAGAAATCTTATGCATTATTTAGGGGTTTCCAGAAAAACATTATATTCCTACCTAAACAACTTAGAGCTCATATTTTCAGATCTAGTAGACTTTAATTATTGCGGATCAATGATAAAGTCAAGCTTTGATTCTAAATTTGGACTTCTAACAATGCAGAGAACTTTTCTAAATAAGTCTTTAATTGTAAATATATTAAAACTTACATTTTTCCAAAAAGATATTAATAAACTAGACCTTGCTATAGACCTTAACGTGAGCGAAACTTCGATATACAGAAGCGTAAAATTTTTAAACGACTCTTTGGAAGGTGTCTATAAGCTAAACTATTCTTACTCATCCCTACAATTTGTCGGTCAAGAAGAAGAAATAAGAAAATTCTTTATTAATTTCTTTATAGAAACAAACCCCTACCCTAACAACTGGATTTTTGATGACTCATTAGATCAGGAGTCTGTAAAAATCATAATCCGTAATTTGGCACCATATATCAATGGGAAGATGTATTACGCACATTTTGAATACATTAAAATAGGTTTAGCTGTATCAATTATAAGATTAAGACATGGACATGAGTTAGAAACAGAGGAAAAAAATGCCAAACTACTCAAAATAGTTAGAGATTTTTCTAAAAATAAAGATATAAGCAAATTTCTTGAAAAGGAATTCCCACACTCAGAAGACAAAGTAGAAGATATTTTGTACCAAATCTTAGCCTACTTTTTTACCGACGACTTCTTATTCTTTATAGAAAAACCAGAAGAGATTTTTCTTGCTTGCTCTGATTCAAATAAGCTCTATAAATTTTATGACAAAAGCATAACTTATTTAATCAACAAGTATAAGCTAACTGTAAGGGACAAAAAAGGACTCTATAGGTTGATATTCACCTACTTTAAATTCAAGATATCTAAAGTTGAAGGAGTTGACTTCTTTGTAGACCATTCAGAATACTTTTTAAATTATGTAAAGTTCTTCAATGTAGACTTCCACAATGATTTAGCACGAATATTAAAAGACTACTTGGATATATTTCATCCAAAGTCTAATTATAAATTAAGGGACTTACTTTATACAACCTACACCCTTTGGCCTGACCTAATACCCCAACTAATAAAAACATCCATGAGACCCAAGGCCTTAATAATAAGCCACGACGACCATTACTATACAAAATCCCTAGAAAATATAGTAAATCTTTGGTTTGAAAATGTAATGGATGTCCATACCTTGGATGAATGTGAAATTGATTTTGAAAAAATAAAAGACTCAGCCTACGACATCATAATAGCAGATTTTGTAATAAAAGATGATTTGGGCGATAAGATTATCTTTTCTTTTGAGCAATTGCCTCTCATAGATGAGATTTCAGACCTAGTCTTTAAAATTCAACATAAAAATATAGAAAATATAATAAAAAAATATCCCGAAGAATTTGAAGGATTTAGGAGAATATTGGGCTATTGAAGGCGAAAGTAGTCTAGCTTTTAAGGCTTTAACTTTATTTTCATATCCCTAAACCACTAGCACACTAAAAGACCCCAGCCTAAGACTGAGGTCTTTATTATTTTTAATTTTGTTACTTTAAGTCTAGCTAGAAGTAGTTCTCGAAAAGGAGTTATTTTTGTAGAATCTCTTCTTAATTATTTCCGCAAATAAGGCGTAGACAATGGATATGGCAAGCATTGAGGTAAGGACCTTAACAGGTAGGACCCTTAAGCCTAGGTAGGAGTTTATAGGACTGTAGATAATCCCAACCAAGCACAAGCTTACACATATTATGGATAGAATTAGCTTCTTACTAGCCTTGCTTTTCATCACTGGTCTTGCAGTTCTTACTATTAACATAACTACCATAGCAGAGATTACGGATTCAAGCATCCAAGCCGTTTGAAAAAGTTTCTCATCCGCCTTAAAAATAACCATCATCACAAAGAAGGTAACATAGTCAAAAAGAGAAGACGTTATGCCAAAAACTATCATAAATTTTTTGATAAATTTCATATCCCATTTAACTGGACTCTTAAGCCAAGCTTCATCTACAGAGTCTGATGCGATTTGCAAGGAAGGAAAGTCTGTAAATAAGTTAGTAAGGAGAATTTGCTTTGGGAGGAGGGGCAAAAACTTTAGGAACAGGCTCGCCCCTGCCATAGAAAACATATTGCCAAAATTGGCACTAGTTGCCACAAATATATACTTCAAAGTATTGATGAAGGTTCTCCTGCCTTCTTTTATTCCAGAAAGCAAAACTTTCAAGCTATTTTGCAAAAGGACAATGGAGGCAGCATCTTTGGCTGTATCAGCGGCTGTGTCGACTGATATGCCAACATCGGCTTCTTTGATAGCAGGTGCATCATTTATCCCATCGCCCATATAGCCAACAATCTCGCCAGCTTCTTTGTAGGCTCTGATTATTTTTTCCTTTTGGTTGGGACTTATTTCAGCAAAAATATCAATATCCAAAACCTTTTTGTTTAGTTGGCTTAGAGAATAGGAGCTTAAATCTTCACCAACCAAGATTTTATCAGGATCAAGACCTATTTGACCTCCAATATTTTTGGCAATTTCTTGATTGTCCCCTGTTATCATCTTTAGGGATACTCCAAGGCTATTCATTTGCTCTATAACTTCTTTTACATCTTCCTTCAAGGGGTCTATAAAGAGCAAGAAGCCCTTAAAAATCATATCGCAAGCCTTTTTATCATCAAAATTAGAAGCCTCGCTCAAATCTTTATAGCAAAGACCCAAAACCCTGTAGCCCTGACTTGAAAAATCATCAAATATGTCAAATATTTGCCTTCTAATCTCTTCAATGTTTCCAAGACAACCATCAGGCTTTTCATAAGACTTACATATCTTTACAATACTTTCAAAGGCACCCTTGCTAACCATCAAGGTTTTTCCTGAAAATTCAGAGTCAGTCTTTGCTATTACACTCAAGATTTTATTTTCAAAAGAATAAGGGATTTCCAAAATTTTCTCATAGGCAGAAAAATCATCTTTATTAGCACTCAAAATAGCCTCATCAATTGGATTGGCATAACCTTCTTGAAAATATGAATTAATAGTCGCAAGCTTTTGCAAAAGTTCTGATTCTTCTGCCCTCCAATCTAGGGTCTTATCAAGCTTGACCTTACCCTTGGTAATTGTTCCAGTCTTATCAGAGCACATAATGGTCATAGAACCAAAATTCTCTATTGCATTTAATTTTTTAACTATAACCCCTTGCCCAGACATTCTCTTGGCGCCTTTCGACAAATTTACACTAATTATAGCTGGCAACATTTGAGGAGTTAAGCCTACAGAAAGAGCCAAGGCAAACATAAAAGATTCTAGGAAAGGCTTATGCAAGGCAATATTAAAAATAAATATCAAGCCGATTAGGATACTTGTAACACGAACAATCAAATTACCAAAATCCCTAATCCCCTTCTCAAAATCCGTATCAGCATCCTTTTGGCTAAGGGATGAAGTTATATTGCCAAACTCAGAATCCTTTGCCAGATTAACCACAACTGCCCTAGCCGACCCGCTAATAACATGGGTGCCCATCCAAAGGGAATTTTTTCTTTGGGAAAGACTGGTCTTGGCAGGTATTTTTGCTGGAACCTTTTCAACAGGGAAAGTCTCACCCGTAAGGCTTGACTCATCAGTAGTAAGAGCATTGCCAGAAATAAGCAAGCAATCAGCAGGTATCATATCGCCTGTTTTAACCCTAATGATATCCCCAAGAGTCAAGCTAGAATTATCAATTTCTTGAAAAGAGCCATCCCTTAAAACACAAGAAGTAACACTTACCGAAGAAAGGAGCTTTTTTACAGCATCCTTAGCCCTACTTTCGTGCAGATCACTTAGAATCGAAGAAATCATAATGATAATCAAGATAATAATGCCATCTGAATAATCCTTCATAAAAATCGACAACACAGCTGCAAAAATCAAAATCATAGTTATGGGACTCTTAAATTGAGACAAAAAAATCATAAAATTAGACCTAGATTTCTTTTGACTAAAAACATTCTTCCCATAAGTTTCAATTCTTTGGTAGGCTTCCCTAGTCGATAAACCATCATCACTTGTCTTCAATTGCTTAAAAACATCATCCTTATCATATGCCCAAAAATCTTTCATAAAAGCCTCCTAGTCCCTTTAATATATACCATAAAAAAATAAAAAGCAATAAAGAAACTAAGCTGACCCCACAAAGTTTTACCTAATGCCAGAGTTAGAACTAAACTAGCGCTGGTATTTCTTTAATTTTGAATTCTGGACTATATTTTGCCATTAAAAAACTGACCTTCTTTAGTTAGTTTTTTGGTCTAACTTTTGGGGGTCAGTTCAACATTTGAGTCGGTTTTAGATTAGATCCTCATGTCGCTACGATCCTCAAGATGACAAGGTGTTACATAGCTCATTTGGACAACTTCATTAAGGATGACAATGGCACTAACTTCGCTATTATCTCAGGACGCATTGCCCTAGTTATTCCTAGCCCTCCCCAAACTTGTCATTGCGAACGAAGTGAGGATGAATCTGACTAGTAAATCTCGAAGTCAAACAAAACTAAGACATCAAGGCCATAGCCTCACACCAAGACAATTCTTCCTTATATCCAATTTCCTACATCCAAAAGCCCGAGCATATGCCCGGGCTCTGTCTTCATAATATTCTTTCAAATATTATCTATCATCATCTTTTTTTCTTTTGCTTGCAAATAATCCGCCTACAGCTGTTACTAATGTTGCCATAACTACTGTCAATGACTCAACTCCTGTCTTAACATTCTTATTAGCATCTTTAGCATTAATCTTACTCTTATCTTTGCCAACAGAAGGTACTTTTACAGAGTTACCTCCCTTAGCTTTTTCAAATATTAGCTCGCTATTAGCTATGTGGTTAGATGAGCCGTCAGCATATTTCAATACTGCATTTCCTTTTGCGTCAACTTTTACGTCTGCTGCCTTTGGATTTGCCTTCATAAGCTTGTCAGCTACTTCTCTTCTTTCCTCATCTGTTAGATTATTCTTATCAACTACGCCTGTCTTTTCGCTTGGTAGTGTAGCTGGATTCTTATCAGCATCTGTGCTTTCACTTGGCTTAGAACCATTATTCTTTTCAACTACAGTATCACTGCCTTGGATAGTATTCTTTGTTCCGTCTGGGTAGATTAGAGTAGCATTTCCTATAGCGTCAACACTTACGTCTATTGCCTTTGGATTTGCTTTCTTAACTTCTTCTTTTACCTTTTCTTTTTCTTTATCAGTAAGATTTTTAGAATTTTCCACCTCAGTAAGAGTAGGTTTTTTAGCTGGATTCTTCTCGGCATCTGTTTGACCCTCACCAGCTTTTCCTTTAACAGTTTCAGATCCTGAAATTGTACCAATTACTTTGCCATCTTTATCTGTTACAGTTACTGTTCCGTCATCTGCTACAGTTACTTTTGCATCTTTTGGTAAATCTTTGTTTGCATCTTTAACTGCTTTTTCTACAGCAGCTTTTTCTTCGTCTGTTAACTTAGATGGGTCTTTTACTGCAACTGGTTCTGCTGGTGCTACGATTGCGTCAGCTTTCTTAACAGTTTGTGCTGGTGTTAATTTACCAAGTTCTTTGCCATCTTTATCTGTTACAGTTACTGTTCCGTCATCTGCTACAGTTACTTTTGCATCTTTTGGTAAATCTTTGTTTGCATCTTTAACTGCTTTTTCTACAGCAGCTTTTTCTTCGTCTGTTAACTTAGATGGGTCTTTTACTGCAACTGGTTCTGCTGGTGCTACGATTGCGTCAGCTTTCTTAACAGTTTGTGCTGGTGTTAATTTACCAAGTTCTTTGCCATCTTTATCTGTTACAGTTACTGTTCCGTCATCTGCTACAGTTACTTTTGCATCTTTTGGTAAATCTTTGTTTGCATCTTTAACTGCTTTTTCTACAGCAGCTTTTTCTTCGTCTGTTAACTTAGATGGGTCTTTTACTGCAACTGGTTCTGCTGGTGCTAC
>NZ_CAMXYR010000007.1 GCF_947253225.1 uncultured Anaerococcus sp.
AACAGAAGTCAATAGTTATTTCTAATTTTTATCAGAATTTCTCTTTATTTTTAGTATACGATTTGATATAATAATATATAATAAATATAGGAGATTATAATATGAATAATAAAACTGTATCGGAACGATTGAAATATCTTCGTTCTATAAATAAAAAAACACAAAAGGAGTTTGCAGAATTTTTAGGAATACCACAGCCATCAATGTCTGCTTACGAAAATGGTAAAAACAATCCTACAATAGATGTACTGATAGATATTGCCGATAAATGCAAAGTATCTTTAGATTGGCTTGCCGGAAGAAGTGACTATACTTTAGGTCTTTCAAGCATGAGAGATTTTGTATTATTTATGTATGAGCTGGCAATGAAAAAAGAAATCGGATTCAAAATAATTGTAGAAGATAAATTCCCGAATGATATTGAAACAGAAGAGAATAAATGGAATGTTAAGCTTGTATTCTATGGTAATGATAAAGAGCATCCGTTTAATGCAGATGTTTGCAATATTTTAAAAGAATTGTCTGATAATCTGTTTGACTTGGAGTCCTACTCCATTACAAAAGAGCAGTTTGATTCTATGAAAAATAAGTCTGTAGAGTATTACACTCTACCACTAACACAGAAAGAGTTTGAAGAACTTTCAAGAGATGAAATTCTAAAAAAGAGAATTGAGTATTTGAAAGAAAATAATTTGCTATAAAAACGGAATCGTTAAAACGACAAAATTTTATAAGTCATACAGGAGGTATTAAGTTTGAAAAGAGATATGGACTTATGCAGAAAAATTTTATTTAAAATCGAAGAACAATATATTGATACAGCATTGTCAAACCTTGAACTAGAAAATTATGATAATTTACAAATTGCTTATCATTGTAAAATTTTAAATGAAGCTGGATTGATCGATTACTATAGTGCTCAATATGCTGATAACTCATTATACTTTTTTTCAGTTGGTTCATTAACTTGGGAAGGACATGATTTTTTAGATAAAATTAGAGAAGATACTACATGGAATAATGTCAAGAAGATAATTAAAGATAAAGCTCTGCCATTTACATTAGAAGTTACTAAAACCATCGCCACAGATTTGTTGGCAGTTTCGATGAAAGCAGCATTAAACTTATAAATGATAAAAAACAAAAAAGCAACTAGGATTTTCTCTTAGTTGCTTTTTGTATTCCTTGAAAATTATTCTTCAGGTGACCAATTTCTAAAATTTGCAAGCATTTTGCAAGCATAGCAGTTGCAAAACGGCTATTTATAAGGCTTTAAAGTCTGTTTTTAACTACTCCCATTCAATTGTTCCTGGGGGTTTGCTGGTTATGTCGTAGACTATTCTTCCTACTCCTTTTACTTCGTTTATCATTCTGTTGGATAGGGTTTGGAGGAGGTCGTATGGGAGGTTGGCTGCTTCTACTGTCATGGCGTCGGTGCTGGTTACTGCTCTTACTGCTACTACGTTGTCGTAGCTTCTAGCGTCTCCCTTGACTCCTACGGTTTTGATTGGGGTCCATACTGTGAAGTATTGCCAGATGTCTTCTTTTAGGCCGAAGTTTTCTACTTCTTCTCTTAGGATGGCGTCTGTTTCTCTTACTATTTCAAGCTTTTCTTCTGTAATTTCTCCCATTACTCTTATGGCAAGGCCAGGTCCTGGGAAGGGTTGTCTCCATACCATGTCGTGTGGGATGCCGATTGCTTCTCCCACTTTCCTTACTTCGTCTTTGAAGAGGTCTCTTAATGGCTCAACGAGTCCAACAAAGTCCATGTTTTCTGGGAGTCCTCCCACGTTGTGGTGGCTTTTTATGACGCTTGCCTTGTCTTTTCCTGATTCGATTACGTCAGGGTAGATTGTGCCTTGGACTAGGTATTTGGCTCCACCGATTTTTTTGGCTTCTTGTTCAAAAACTTCTACAAAGTGGTTGCCGATGATTTTTCTTTTTTCTTCTGGTTCTTCTACTCCCTTTAGCAGGCTTAGAAATTCCTTGGATTTGTCTACCATTTTGACGTTTAGGCCGAGGTTTTTGTAGGTTTCCATGACGGATTTGGCTTCGTCTTTTCTAAGGAGTCCGTGGTCGACGAAGATACACTGTAGGTTATCTCCTATGGCTTTGGATACGATAGTTGCGGCTACTGATGAGTCGACTCCTCCTGATAGGCCACATATCATTTTTTCGCCTGCGTATTTTTCTTTGATTTCTGCGATTTTTGCTTTGGCGAAGTCTTCCATGGTCCAAGTTTTTTCTGCCTTGGCTATGGTTAGAACGAAGTTTTCTAGCATTTGGCGTCCGTATTCTGAGTGGACTACTTCTGGGTGGAATTGTACTGCATAGATTTTCTTTTCTTTGTTTTCGATTCCTGCTACTGGGGCGTTTAGGGTCCAGGCGATTCTTTTGAAGCCTTGGGCGATTTCAGAGACTCTGTCCCTGTGATTCATCCAGATTACGGATTCTTGAGGGATTGTTTTGAAGAGGTCGCTTTTTTGGTCAACGAAGAGTGGGGTTTTGCCGTATTCTCCGTTTTTTGGTGTTTCGACCTTGCCTTTATAGTAGTGGTTGATGTATTGGAGACCATAGCAGATGCCTAGGATTGGGATGCCTAGGTCAAATATTTTGTCGTCTGCTTTGAGGGAGTTTTCGTCATTTACTGATTGAGGGCCTCCTGTGAGGATGATGCCTGCAACTCCTTCTAGGGGGAGCTTTTCTACTGGTGTGTCGCAGTCGAATAGCTCAGCGTAAACTCCCATTTCTCTTACTCTTCTTACGATGAGTTGGTCGTATTGGCCTCCGAAGTTTAGTACTAAAATTTTGTCTTTGTTCATTGTTCCTCCTTAGCTGTCCTACTGGATGTGCTTGTTGCGTTCTTCAGGGAATTGGTCGAAGTAGTATTGGACAATTTCTGTGGCTGTTTGCTCGATGGTGTTTTCTGTAACGTCTATTACCTTGCAGTCTAGGTCTTTGAAGACTTCTCTGGCGTATTCTAGTTCCCTTTGGATTCTTGCATCTTCGTAGTAGATTGATTCGCCAACTATTCCTAAGGACTTGCTTCTTATTTCTCTGATGTTTGAGAGTTTGGCAGGGTCGATTACAAGGCCTATGATTCTTCTTGGGTCGACTTCAAAGATTTCCCTTGGTAGCCTTATTTCTGGCACGAGGGGAAGGTTTGAGACTTTGAAGTTTTTGGTGGCAAGGAGCATGGTTGTCGGGGTCTTGCTGGTTCTTGATACGCCAACTAGGACTATGTCTGAGAGAGGAAAGCCTCTGGCGTCTTTGCCATCGTCGTATTGGATGGCAAATTCGATGGCTTCTATCATGTTGAAGTAGGTTTTGGAGAGGGTTCTGGTTAGGCCTACTTCTCTTACAGCACTTAGGCCTGTGGCTTCTTCTACCTTTCTTATGCCATAGTTCAGGATGTCCATGACCTCTATGTTTCTCTTGTCTGCCTCAGCTCTTAGGTGGTCTGATAGACTTTTGGTGGCTATAGTTTGGACTAGGATGGTTTTATCGTCTATATCGTTTAGGATTTGATCGATTTCTTCTGGACTGCTTATGCCTGGTTTTCTTATTATTAGCGCCTCAAGGGTTGGAAATTGGCTGGTTACAGATTTTATATAATTTTGGGCTGTCTCTCCTGTTGAGTCGCTTAGGATTACAATTTTTATCTGCTTCATATCTACCTAGCTATTTCTTTTACGTCAAAGATTTGAGAAATTCTTCCTGCTAGGATATTGAGCATGGCGATCCTGTTGGCTTTGACTTTCTCATCGTCAACATTTATCATGGTTTGGTCAAGGTAGGTGTGGCCGATTTCGCTTGTCGCTTTTATTTTGTTGAGTTCTTCTAGGTAGTCGGTTTCGGCACTTGGGACTAGCTCACCTAGGGCTAGGATTTCTGCACAGTAGTCTTTTTCTAGGTCGCCTTGGAGAAGGTCCCTGTCTACTTCCCTTCCTAGGGCTTGGTCTGAGAGGTTGATTACTCTTGTGAAGTAGGATATTTGGTCCTCATTTTCTTCTAGGAAGCTTTCAACTGCCCTAGCTTTTTTGGCAATTCTTAGGATGTTTAGCTCTTTGGCATTGATGACTGAGTTTACGGTGTCGTATTTTAGGCCATCATCGATTAGCTTGTTTTTGAGCCTATCTCTGAAGAAGTCTACGGTTTTTTCCATTGCCAAGTCATAGTCGAAGGCTAGTTCGTTTTCTTCGGTATAGATTAGGAGGGCATCTCCTATTAGCTTTTTCATATCAACGTTGATGGAGTTTTCTAGGAAGATGTTGATTATTCCTAGGCAGGCTCTTCTTAGGCCAAATGGGTCTTGGCTTCCTGTAACGTATTTTTCGATTGCGTAAAGACCTGCTATAGTGTCCATCTTGTCGGCTATGGAGAGGATTATTCCTGTGATTGTCTTTGGTAGTCTATCTCCTGCTGACCTTGGCATGTAGGCTTCTTCGATTGCTGTTGCTATTCTTTCTTCCTCGCCAGATTTGTCGGCATAGATTCTGCCCATTGTTCCTTGAAGTTCTGTAAATTCTACTACCATCTTGGTTACAAGGTCGGCCTTGGATAGGTAGGCAGCCCTTCCTATTGGATGGGCCATGTCTTCTCCCATGTCTAGGGCAAGCCTGTAATTTTCGGCAAGTCTTTGGAGTCTCTTGGTCTTGGTTCTCATTGTGCCGAGTCCCTCAAAGAAGGCAAGGCTATTGAGGTCGTCTACATAGGCTTCGAGTGGTTTTTTCCTGTCGATATCGTAGAAGAATTTGGCATCTTCAAGTCTTGCTACAAGAACTTTCTTGTTGCCCTCTACCACGTTTTCGGAGTGGTTGGCATCTCCATTTCTTACTAGTAGGAAGTAAGGAAGGAGGTTTTTGTGCTCATCTTCTACTGGGAAGTACCTTTGGTGGTCCTTCATTGGGGTTGTGATTACTTCTTTTGGAAGTTCTAGGTATTTCTTGTCTATATCCCCGATTAGGACTGTTGGATATTCAACTATGTTGATTACTTCATCTAGCAGGTCCTCATCTTTCATGTAGGTGCCACCGACTTCACTTGCTAGTCTGTTTAGCCCCTTTAGGATGAGGTCTTTTCTGTCCTTATAGCTTAGGATTACGAAGTTTTCCTTGAGGAGTTTTTCGTAATTTTCTATCTTGTCTATGACTATGTGGGATGAGCCAAGGCTTCTGTGGCCTTTGGTGATGTTTGAAACTATGATTTCTTCTGCATCGAAGGCTAGGATTTCATCATCTAGGAGGGAGACAAACCACCTGATTGGTCTTGCCCAACGGATTGATTTTCCTCTCCATCTCATTGACCTTGGGAATGAAATTGATTTGACTAGGTCGTAGACATTTTCCTTGAGAACTTCTGCCACAGACTTGGCTGTTTCCTTTTTTTCTACATAGATATAGTCTTCGCCCTTAAATTCTCTGATTACAACATCGGCAAGGTCTGCTCCTTGGCCTTTAAGAAAGCCTAGGAGGGGTTTTTTAGGCTCGCCTCCTTCATCGTAGGCGATTTTGACACTTGGTCCTTTGACTGATACAGTTTTTTCTGCTGTATCTGCCTCTAAGTTTCTTAAAAAGATTGCAAATCTTCTTGGGGTTGATTCAACGACTACTTCATCACAAGTAAGCTTGTTTTCTCTTATGAGTTTTTCAAACTTCTCTTTTAGTTGGATTTTTGTTCCTTTGACATAATCAGAAGGTATCTCTTCTACTCCGATTTCTAATAAGTAATTACTCATTCTTATCCTTTCTTAGAAGAGGGTAACCTAACTCTTCTCTTTTTTCAATAAATTTGTGGGCTACCTTGCTTGATACATCCCTTACCCTTTTGATGTAGTGGCTTCTTTCTGAAACAGAAATTGCCCCCTTGGCATCTAGGGTGTTGAAGGTGTGGCTGGTCTTTAGAACATTATCGTAGGCTGGGATGCATAGACCAAGCTCGATTAGCCTGTTGGCTTCCTTTTCGTAAATATTAAATAGGTTTTCTAGGACTTCATTGTCTGCATCCTCGAAGGAATACTTGGAGTTTTCGTATTCGGAAAGTCCAAAGATATCTCTGTAGGTCAAGGATTCTGACCATTTTATGTCAAAAACATTGTCCACATCTTCTAGGTACATGAAGATTCTTTCAAGACCTATGGTGATTTCTCCACTTTCTATCTCGCAGTTGATACCACCTACTTGTTGGAAGTAGGTGAATTGGGTGATTTCCATCCCATCAAGCCAAACTTCCCAACCGAGTCCCCAGGCTCCTAGGGTCGGACTTTCCCAGTTGTCCTCGACAAAACGAATGTCGTGTTCTTTGGGGTCAATGCCTATATATTCCAAACATTCTAGGTAGAGTTCTTGGATATTGTCTGGGGTAGGTTTTAAAAGAATTTGCATTTGGTGGTGTTGGTAGAGCCTGTTTGGATTTTCCCCATACCTACCATCGGCAGGACGTCTTGATGGCTCAACATAGCACACCTTCCATGGTTCAGGTCCTAGAGCTCTTAGGAAGGTGTGGGGATTCATTGTTCCCGCCCCTTTTTCTGTATCGTAAGGAAGCATAACAGCACAGCCCTGTTTCTTCCAAAACTCTTCAAGTTTCAAAATTAAATCTTCAAAGTACATTCTAATTCCTTTCGCTTAATTTATTTAAAATCCAATCCATAGAAGGAAAACTCCTAAGGTCGAGACTTTTTAAGCAATATTGTATTATTAATCTGGCGACTTTTTCATAAGTTGCTGGAGGGTTTATAGTATGAAGGTCCTCCGACTTAGTGTAGAGAAGTTTCATAAAGTAGAAAAGCTCGTTTTCAGCTAGGTAGACCTTGTCAAAGACTCTTGGTAAATCATCCTCACAAAGCATGGAAGCCTGACCAACAGAAAAGTAGCCATCTCTTCTTCCTATAATTTTACCGCAAATACCGCAAGTAGAAAAGTTCGGTTTAAGACCAGAAAAAGAGATGTACTTTATCAAAAATCCCAAAAAAATATTTATGTAGTTACCATCTGCCTCATCGAAGGCGTAAAAGCTCCTATCAAGGAGGGTATAGACTGTTTGGATCTGCTCTTGGTCGAGTGTCCTCAAGAGGAAATCGCACATGGCCGACTTATACAAGATTATGTCAAAATTTTTGACACTTTTCTTGTAGGTTTCAACAAGGTGGCCTTCCTTGATGCCATAAAATTCTCCCGCCTTGTATAAGGATAAATTTACCTTCATAAATCTTACTGTCAATGAGAGATTTTTGGCGTTTTTCTTTAGTACGCCCTTGGCAAGGATTGAAATTTTGCCAAGCTCCCTTGTGAAAACTTCAACAAGCTTGCTTGATTCCTTGTAGGCAAATTCCCTTAGGACAAAGCCTGTGATATCGCAAAGCTCACTTGTAGCCAAAACGATCCACCAACTTTTCTTTCTTGCGCCAGTCCTTCTCAACCTTAACCCAAAGTTGGAGGTTGACCTTACTTGCCAAGAAGGTCTCGATTTCAGGTCTTGCGTCCATGCCAATCTTCTTAATCATAGCTCCATTTTTGCCGATTACAATTTCCTTGTGGCTGGTCTTTTCAATGATTATGGAGGCTCTGATATCTATTAGCTTCTTATTCTCCCTCTCTTTGAAGTCATCAATCCTTACGGCAATCCCGTGAGGGACTTCTTCTGAGAGGTTTCTTAGGGCCTTTTCCCTGATTATCTCTCCTACCACAAACCTTTCGCTCCTATCGGTTATCATGTCCCTGTCGTAGTAGGCAGGACCAAAGTCGAGGAGGTCTTTGATTGCGGTGAGGTAGGCTTCAATATTTTTGCCCTCAAGGGCGGAGATTTCGATTATTCTCTCAAAATCATAGTCCCTAAAGTTTGCCCTGATTTGGGCGATTTGCTCTCCATCGGCAAGGTCAGTCTTGTTGATTAAGAGAATTTTGGGACGGTTGATTTTATCTATCATGGCAAGGATTTGCCCGTCAATTCTTCCTATCTCTTTTGAATCATCAACCACCATGGTTATAACGTCGCTTTCCTTTAGGCTTTCCTCGGAAAAGGTCAAAAGCCTTTCTTGGAGCTTGTTTCTGGGTGTTTGGATACCTGGTGTATCCAAAAATATTATCTGACTGTCGTCGTCGTTGTATATAATTTGTATCTTATCTCTCGTAGTTTGAGCCTTGTTGGAGATTATGGAAATTTTCTCT
This sequence comes from uncultured Anaerococcus sp., assembly GCF_947253225.1. Lineage (GTDB taxonomy): Bacteria > Bacillota > Clostridia > Tissierellales > Peptoniphilaceae > Anaerococcus. The sequence continues at coordinate 8,169 of NZ_CAMXYR010000007.1, forward strand.
CCCAAAATCTTCTCCATTAGGGTTGACTTGCCAACATTGGCACGGCCCACCACTGAGACGAATCCTGATTTTATCATCCTAAGTCCTTTTTGCTAAAACTATGAGGAAGAAGCTCTTCCATCGTGTAGGTCTTGTAGTCGGTTTTCGAGTTGGCTATGACTATCTCTGTATCTTGGTCAAAAAATTCTGCCATAAACTGCCTGCACACCCCACAAGGGTAGGTGTCCTTGCTATCTCCCGTTATGATTATCCTAGCAAAGTCCTTGTAGCCAGCAGAAACTGCCCCAGCAAGGGCCGACCTTTCCCCGCAAATGGCAACAGGATAGGAGGCATTTTCTATGTTGACCCCCTTAAAGATATGGCCGTCCTTGGTTTCAACTACTGCCGATACCCTAAAGTGGGAGTAGGGCGAGTAGGAATTTTCCTTATTGTCCAAGGCGATTTGTATTAATTCTTCTAGTTTTTTCATGAAAATATCCCAAATATTGCAAGGGCTATGCCTATGCCTAAAAAGGCTCCCCTAAAGATTTCCTTGGCAGAGTGGATGTCTGCCTCGTACCTGCTTTCTGCTACTATGACTGCCATGCCAAAGAGTATAAGTCTTACCATCAAATCATCTACCATCATGGCTCCCATAGTGGCAAGGCCAAAGGAAACTGATGTGTGGCCACTTACAAAACCACCCCTAAAGGCAGTTCCATGGCCCTCATAAAAGACTCCCTTGAAAAATACCGTAAGAATTATGATAAGGGAGATGGCTATGAGTGCCAAATGGCTTGGTCTTCGGGCAATCCTTAGGATTACCGAGTCGTAAAAGTTCATAAACTTATCAAAAAATATGAGGTAGCCTATGAAAAGGGCGTTGAGGGCTGCTATAAAGGTCGCAGCAGCTGATACATCCTTGGCAGACTTGGCAAGATAGAGCCATCTTCCGTCGGTTGCTATGTCCACAGCATTCTCCAGAGCCGTATTTATTAGCTCAAGAGCTATGACCGTGGTTATGGAAAATACCAAAAACATCATCTCTATCCTAGATAAGTTAAAAAACAAGCTTGCCACTAGGACTAGGGCACAGGCTAGGATGTGAAATTTCATGTTTTTTTCGTGGTTTATGGCAAAAACTAGACCCTCATAGGCGTAGTCGAAGCCCTTTAAGAACTTCTGGCCGTGGCTTAGGTCTTCCTTGGTGTAAATCTTGCCATAGTCGGCATTGGCGTACCTTTGCTCAATCCTCAATTCTTCCTTGATTTCTTCCTTGAGGTCGTCCCTCATTTCTTGAAATTCTTGGGAGCTAATTTTGCCAGATAGGTTGACCTTCTCATTTTCATAGTCGGTCTTATCGGCGTGGTCGTAGGTGTGGGCACTGTCCTTTTTGAAAACTCGGAGGTTTTTCATAACTTCCTTCTCACGAGCTCTCATCTGTCTTTTTTCCTCTTCTTCCATGTGGTCGTAGCCTAGAAGGTGAAGGGTGGAATGACAGGTCAGATACATGATTTCCCTGCGGAGGGAATGACCAAATTCTTTCGCTTGATCCTTGGCAACATCTAGGCAGATTACTATATCTCCGAGCATGATGTTGGCATCAGGTACCTCGATTTTTTCATCTAGGGGGAAGGATAGGACGTCGGTTGGCCTATCGACTCCCCTAAATTCCTTGTTGAGCTTGTGAATTTCTTCCCTATCGACAAAGCTTAGGGATAGCTCGTAGTTGTCAGCTAGCCCCTCAGTTTTTAGGACTTCGGCTATGGTTTTTTCGATATCTTCCCTATATTCAATTTCTTCCGTAGTTTTATTTTCTATCAAAAGATCCATAAGCTTCTAATCTTCTTTCTTGGCAGAACCTGCCTGCTTTTTTTCGCTCTCTTCTAGCCTTCTCTGCTCGTCCTTTTCGTAGGCATCAATTATCCTTTGGACTAGGGGATGTCTTACCACATCTACCGATGAAAATTCCATAAAGGCTATGCCCTCAACATTTCTTAGGATGCTTTCGGCAGCTCTTAGCCCACTCCTCTTGCCCCTTGGCAAGTCGACCTGGGTCTTATCTCCCGTAATTATTGCCTTAGACCCAAAGCCGAGTCTGGTTAGAAACATCTTCATCTGCTCTTGGGTCGTGTTTTGGGCCTCATCGAGGATTACAAAGGACCTATCAAGGGTCCTGCCCCTCATATAGGCTAGGGGAGCGACTTCTATCAAGCCCTTTTCTAGGAGGTTTTGGTAGGTGTCGTGGCCTAGAATGTCAAAAAGTCCATCGTAGAGGGGTCTTAGGTAGGGGTCTACCTTATCTTGCAAGTCTCCTGGCAAAAATCCCAGACTCTCGCCCGCCTCGACTGCTGGTCGGGTTAGGATAATCCTATCCACTGCCCCCGCCTTAAAGGCCTTGACCGCCATGGCTACAGCGAGATAGGTCTTGCCCGTTCCCGCAGGTCCTATCCCAAAGACGACATCGTGGGTATTGATTTTGTCGATGTAGGATTTTTGTCCCAAGGTCTTTGGCTTGATTGGCTTGCCATCTGCCCTTGCCACAAGTACCTCATCCAAAAGCCCCTTGATTACATCCTTGTTCTCCCTCTCCAACATATCCGCCTGATACTTAATTTGTTGGAAGTCAAGGCTCTGATTTTTCTTAAGATAGGCAAGTAAGCTCTCAAGCAAACTCTTGCTAAGCCTTACATTGACCTCTTCTCCAGAAATCTCTAGGTGGTTATCCCTAAGTTTTATTCTTGTATCAAATCTATCTTCTATATATTTTATATTCTTATCAAAATTGCCGAACAAGCTTATCACTTGGTCGGGATTTTCTATCGCTAGTAGTTCTATAATGCTACCCCTCCATTAGGAATATTATACTCTTTTATTTCTCTTAGATATCGGCTTATCGAGGATTTCCGCAAAGACAAGGGCACGTCTTAGCCTTTTTTGTCTAGACTCTTGCTTTTGTTTTTTAAGCTTCTTATCCTTTATCCTCTGCTCTTCGCTAAGCCTTATACGCTCTTCGGCTAAGCTATCGCCTTCTTCTTCGATAGGTCGGCTGTATTTGGACTGATTTTCTTCATTTTTTCCCTTGCCTTTTTCCAAAGGCTCAAGCCCCGGCTCATCAATATACTCTTCCAAAAGGTCGGTGGCCTTCTTAATCCACTCATCAAAAGACGGCTTTTTGCCCTCAGCCTGCCTTTTGGGAAAAATCTTAAACATCTATCTCAGTCCCATCTTCCCCCGAAATAGCCTCACGCATCTTGGTATCCGCCTTGACATTTTGGAGGTTGTAATAATCCATAACACCGAGGTTACCCTCCTTGAAAGCTTGGGCAATGGCAAGAGGAATCTCGCTTTCTGCCTCCACAACCTTAGCCCTGTTTTCTTGCTCGAGGGCGATAGCTTGGGCACGTCTTTCCTCAGCCTTGGCTTGGGCTATGTTCTTATCTGCCTCAGCCTGGTCTCTTTGAAGTTGGGCACCGACATTTCTTCCAACATCCACATCAGCTATATCAATAGAAAGAATCTCAAAGGCTGTTCCACTATCAAGACCCTTCATAAGCACGGTTTGAGAAATATTGTCAGGATTTTCCAAAACTTGGGCATGAGAATCGGACGAACCAACTGTAGTTACAATACCCTCACCAACTCTGGCGATAATAGTCTCCTCGCCTGCCCCGCCGACAAGCCTTTCGATATTGGCTCTTACAGTAACCTTGGCAATAACCTTAACCTCGATACCATTTTTGGCAACAGCAGCAATCACAGGTGTATTAATCACCTTTGGAGTAACAGAAACCTGCACCGCCTCAAAGACATTACGACCAGCAAGGTCGATAGCAGCAGCTTGCTCAAAAGAAAGGTCGATATTGGCTCTTTCTGCCGCAATAAGAGCATCGACAACCTGGTTGATATTACCCCCAGCTAGGTAGTGGCTTTCCAAATCATTGGTAGAAATAGCAATACCAGCTTGGTGGGACTTAATCATCGCATTAACAATCTTTGAAGGAGAAAGTCTCCTAAAACGCATGGCAACAAGGGCTGCCATCGAAATATTGACCCCAGAAAACCTCGCAGTAATCCAAAGTCCAACAGGAACCATGGTGAAAAACACCATACCAACAACTATAACTAAAGCTAAAATAATAAATTGCATTATATCTCCTTTACCACCAAGTGGCCATTAGTAAAACTTACAACTTCAACATCCTTCCCAGCCTCGATGAAAGCACCTTGGCTAAGGGCATCATAGAGCAAACCACAAATCTCGACCTTACCACTAGGCCTTAGGATGGACTTGCTCCTTCCAACTTTTCCGACAAGACTTGACCTATCGGTCCTTGCCCCAAAGCCCCTCTCTTTGGAAGAGGCCCTAGCAAGAATCTCCTTATCGAAAATCCTCGCCCTAAAACCAAGGAGGACGTAGACAGTCAAAGTGAGGACGATGGCAAGACTTGCACTAAGGGTAAGAAAAATCTCCCTCCCATCCATAAGCCATGAATTATACAAGGAAAGCCCCACAAGTCCACATCCACTAAGGCCGATAAGGCCAAAACTTGGAATAAAAAGCTCCAGAGCCAAGAGAGTTGCCCCTGCCAAAAAGACGGCAAGAGGCCGAGTCGCAACAAGAGCGAAGGTCCTATTAAGAAGGTAGAAGCCTCCAAGCAAGATAAGAGAAAGAGCCAAAAAAAGCCCCTTCTTCTCGGTAAAAAGCACCGAAATCAAACACACAACTGCCAAAACAAAAATCAGGCAAATAAGAATCTCAAGCAAAGCATCCTCCTTTCACTTTCTCTACTATAATTATCATATAAAATGGCAAAAATTGCAATAAGAAAGCCTTGGCCAAGCTCGACTAGAAAAGAAAAAAGATAGCCCCAAGCCCCGAGCTATTTATGATATAATATATCTTAGCAAAGTTTTTGACCAAAAGAGAAGCAAAGGCTAGGAAAAAACTGGCTTTAAGAATAAGTAAAATTTCTAGGAAATTTTAGTCAAGAAAAAGATATAAGATGCTGGTTGAGTAGTGAGGATTGAGGTCTTCATATATAAGATGGAAAGGATATATGATATTCTATACCCCCCTTTAATAGATAAAATACCAATCTAAAAAAGCTGGTCCTTGTTTGTCATGGATCAGCTTTTTACTGTCTTTTATTATAATACTAATTCTAATTGCTCTGCTTGAGGTTGATTTTCCGTTTGTGAGATTATATCTTCTGTGCCTATTTCAATATAGTTATATCTAACATCATAAAATCTTTTAACTATTGTTTTTATGGCTACTTCAGAGCTGTCTACGCCTATCCACTTCCTATTTAATTCCTGAGCTGCAAGTAATGTTGAACCACTACCAGCAAAGCAATCAAGAATTATAGAGTCTTTCTTGGAAGATTGCTGAATAATCATTTTAAGCATTTCTTTATTTTTCTCTGTTGGATATAGAGGCTTAGATGGGTCTTTATATTCCCAAATATCTTGCATTTTCTTTCCTTTATGTCCGTCTGCATAGTTTTTTAACCTTGGGTTGCCTGTAGAAGACCACTCAATTAAGCCTGCTTCATTTAGCTTTGTAAGCTTATCTGGGTGGTATCTCCAATGCCTTCCCTCTGGCGGCCTAAGACCATTCCACTCTTTACCAGTTGGCCCGTTTTGGGTTTCTCCAGGTGCGTGGATAGGAACTGTCGTATATCTTCCTAATTCATCGACTTTTTCAAATCTTTTCTCTATTTCTTCTTCTGTAAGTGGAGTTTTTATGTTATTAAAAATATTCTTTGTATAGGTTTTAGAATAGAATAAAACCACATCTTTATAATTTCCGTAAGCTTTTCTTCCAAAGTTTTTAGGGTTTGATTTTATCCTAGATATGTCATTTTTAAAGTTTTCTTCTCCAAAAATTTCGTCCATTATTATTTTTACATAGTGTCCCATTTTGCTATCTATATGAAGATATATAGAGCCTTCCTCTGATAAAAGTTCTCTTAATAAGATAAGTCTTTCCCTTAAAAACTCTATATATTCTTCTTTTTTAAGGTTATCGGAGTAAGCCACCTCGCCATTAAGAGCGTTGCTAATAGTAGAACTTCTCCCTTTTGAAACAGTAAAAACTCGATTAGTATTATAAGGTGGGTCTATATATATTAAATCTATTTTGGATTTATACTGCTTTAAAAGCTTGGATAAAACTATGAAATTATCCCCCTTTATTAAAGTTGATTGCTTTTCATCTAAGGATAAAGCTTTAAATGTCCTTGCTTTTTTTAATATATCAAGTTCACTTTTTTTATTTTTGTATTGTAAAAACATATCTGTCCTTATAAGCTATATAGATAATCTCTAAGCAATACTGCTGAAATTATTAGCTCATCATCTGCAAATTCTTCTGTGATTTTCTTAAACATTTTATGTTTTCCTGGAATGTATAAAACTCCGTCAAGTATTGAAATAACTTTTACATTCTTATCAGTCTTTTTCATTTCGTATCTCATAGTGGAAATTGCGTCTTCAAATTGAGCGTTTTGGTGGCCGCCAAAGTCAGTTAGAAATTTTGCTTCGCCTAAAATATAGGTATTATTAAATTTTCCTATAAAATCTAAGCCTTTGTCCCTTGTATATCCTAAGTGTTCGCTTGCAAATTTAGCCATTGCAGTGTCGTTGGTATTGTAAATTATATTATCGGTTGATTTTAAAAACTTCTGAGGATCTTTAGTGACTTCACAGCCCAAAGTCCTAGTGTTTATCCAATTTTCAAAAAGAGGTCCAATCTGCCTATTTGTTTCTTTAGGTGCACTTGCTTTTTCTATAATTTCATAAATTCCCATTTCATAAAGTAGTCCTGTTAATCTAGCCACCGTATTAGGGTTTCTTTCAATTGCTGTTTTATCCTTCTTCAAATACGCTACATAAGAATCTTTGATAGGAAAGACTTTTTGTTTCAATAAGATTTTTAATAATTCTTTATCATTCCTAGAATTAAATGCTATTTCTAAGCTTTCAACTGTCTTTTGAGATAACTCTCTTCTTAGATTAACTGACATGGGATATACTTTGTATAGCAAGTCGAGATAGTTTCTTTGATTTGCCAATTCTACACTTTTCTTAGTCCAATAATTCATATATGCCTCACATTATTTTACTCGCCCATCTATATGCTCTAATTGCTTCTCTTTGTCTTCTTGCACTTTTTTGCATGAGCATAACCATCTACACAACTATTTTTAGCCTTTTCTACAAGAAACCTTGCAACGACAGGCCAGATAAATCTGCTTTTAATTTTAAGAACTTATACTCTCCTTCACATACTCTGACAGTAAGCTTTTTATCTTTCTTCATACTAGCAACCTTATTAACCCATGAAAACTCAGACGGCAAAAGTGCCGTTTCTTTTAGCCATTATACCTCTTTTTTTCATTATAATTGATGCTTTTTAGTCTATCTTTTCCCTGCCACCCAAATTTAGATATATACTGTCTTTTAAGAGCTTCATACACTTCTTTATTTACTGGTATAGGGTTAAAGCTCAGCTAGGAAGACCCGCAAGTTTACTAAATGCGAGTAGGCACACAAATTTTATTTATGAAGTTCAAGACTTGGATGAATCACATATCGAAGAAATCAATTCTATCCTTACCTCCACTAAATTATTGGACAGAATTTGTAGAATAAAAGAACTAGGTGGTCTAATAAAGTTTTGCTCTGTTGAAAGTGAGATTTTCAAGAAAAATCTTGAAACGATAGATATGCTATTGCCTAATGCTTTGGCTGAAGTTTTGCTCTTATCCTATACAGAAAATACTAAAGATTTGAAAAAACTTTTTGAAATTACTAGGGTATATAATGACAAAGATTTAGCTAAGAAAAATTTGACCGACTTCTTACTGGCGATTAGTCTAGGAATGTTTCCAAGTGTGCGATGGAATGGAAGTTACAAGGCAAATGGGGGATTGATTATAGTTGCAATGAATTCTATGGTTTATGTTTTAGATATGGTGTATTACTCAAAATTTCTTAAAGAATATTTAATAAATGAAACTAAGCTTAATAGCCCAAGTACTAAAAGGTATGATATGCTTAATTTAAAAAGCAAAGATGGAAAAATTTATTTTAAATTGAATTTACAAGTAAGGTACAAGTGAGCTTGGGGCGAGTAGATAATTCTCCTCTGGTCTCCTTTTTTGTCCAATAATTAAACTTGATATAGTAGCCTGTAGTTAAAGCTATAAGAAGATGTTTAGCTTGTGGCTAGGATCTCGTCTTTAGCTGGGAGACTTTTTATGGCTTGCCATATCTTGCTGACTAGGAATTTTGGGTCTAGGCTTCTGGGGTTTTTCTAAATTCCTTGCTTGGTCGACTTTGGAAGGGGGCTTTGGTTTTTGCTGGTTAGGTAATTTTTTCAAGAAAATGCCCCCTTTTTTGTCAAAAAAAAACCAGTCGCCTGGTCTATCTTATCTTACATCAAAGTCATGGCTTTCGACAGTTTCTTTTACTGCCTTAACCTTTGCTACTAAGTTGCCATTTTTGGTTCCAAGTGCCTTGGCGGCTATGATTTCATCCATGGCTTTTTTTACCTCTTCGTTGCTAAGACCTTCCTTTGGTCTATCTATTAAGATAATTCTTGTTGATCCTTTTTCGTCTCTGAATTGTAGTTTTACTCTTGTTTTTGTCCTCATCTGCTACCTCCTTAGTCCAATTTCTCTGTGATTACCTTAAATGATTCGTAGGCGTTTTTGTCTACTAGGCTGGCGTAGGCTTTGGCAAATTGCTTGAGGCCCTCGTCTGTTACTTCTTTGGCAAAGCTTGCGAATGTTTTGCTCACTTCTTTGGCTTGACCTGTGATATCTGATTTTACTGAAAAGACTATTTTTAATTTCATGTTCATTCTCCTTTGTTGTTTTTGTAAGCCTTACACTTGTATATAGGAGGAGCTCATCTTTCTTCCCGTTTTTTCCACAAAAAAACCGAAGGACAGGTCTTATTTAAGCCTTCTCCTTCGGAGTTCTTCTTAATAGTCTATTCTTCTTCCAAGATTTCTTGGATTTGTTGGAGCAAATCTTCACTTTCTTGGATAGTTTTGTTTGATTTTTCGATTGATTCATCTAGTTTATCCTTGATATCTTCAACTGAATCAGGATTTTCTTCTAGTAGAATTTCGCAGGCTCTTACTTGAACCTTATTTTCAAAGATAGCATCTTCTAGGTCTTTGGCCTTTTCTTTTAGAGCCTCTTTGTCTACCTTACCTTCAGATTTTTCGCCATCCTTGTCTGCTTCTTTATCAGCATCCTTTTTGTCGGATTTTTTTTCTTCTTTCTTATCTTCCTTGCTGTCTGCGCTTTCTTCAACCTTGGCTTCTTCTTTTCCTTCCTTGGTATTGAAGTTTTGGCTTAGGTTGTTACATGAACTAAGGCCTAGGCTAAGCATTAGAGCGAGGAGGAGGTATTTTTTCTTAGTCATTTTTTCTCCTTATTTTTTCTTTCTGGTAAAGATTAAGCCGACTACTGCAAGAACAACAACCCCACCTGCTATTGGGAGGATGGATTTTATACCTGTCCTTACCTTAGCCTTGGCTTTTTTACTTCTAACTGTCGTTCTAACTTTTTTGCCTGAACCCTTGCCATCACCTTTTAGATCTTTTTGGAAATCTTTCTCTAATTCGTTGAGGTCATCTAGGTTTTTGTCGGCCTTATTGTTGATTTTCTCAAGTTTTTCTAGGTAGTCTTTTTTGAGTTTCTCTAGGCTATTTTTGGAAATCTTCTTTGATGTTGCATCTTCAATTTCCTTCTTAAGAGCCTCATACTTGTCCATAAAGGTATTTTCTTGGATCTTTTTCTTGGCAGTTTCTAGGGCCTTTAGGTTGGCATCATTTTTCTCTTTTTTCAACTTATCATAAGCTTCAGTGTAGGCATCCTTGAATTTTTTGCTTGTTGTCTTGAAAACGTCACTTGCTCTGAAGTCTGCGTCATTGAGGGCCTTTTCGTACTTGTCCTCATTTTGGTAGGTCTTAGGACTTTCCTTATAGGATTTGAGGAAGTACTCAAGTTTGAAACTTGCATTATCGAAGGCGTTTATAGCATCGTTTAAGGCATCTAGCTTATCCTCAGCAGGAACTAGGTCCTTTAGAGCTTTTTTGCTGGTCTCGTAGTCGCTTATTATCTTCTTGCTAGCCTCATTTAGGTTCTTATCCTCTTTGACCTTTTTTAGCTCATCTTCTTTGATGTATTTTTCAGCATCGTTCAAAAAGGCTTCTCTTTCAAGAACTAATTCATCAAAACCACGCTCAAAGTCAGAGTCTTTAAATTCTCGAACTAGGTCGTCAGGGTAGCCTCCCTTTTTTGTTATGGCATTTAGGTCGGCTTGGCTTATGGCGAAATCTTCTAGCTTGATCTTGGTGGCCTTGGCATAGGTTTCAACTGCCTTTGACAAATTTTCATAGGCCTTATCAAGGTCTTCAAGGCTAGTATCCCTATCTGCTACAAGGGCTTTGGCCTCATCATTGACTTTTTTGAGAGCCTCATCGCTTTTTTTCTTCTCTAGGTCATCGGCAAGCTTACTTAGGATTCTAATCCTTGTCCTGAGAGGTTTGGCATAAACTACTGTAAGACCGAGACCTTTTTCTGCCTTAGCGAGGGCTTCTTTGAGATCTTTGTCAACTTCCTCTTTGGTCTTATCAGCATGGCTTGCTATGAAGGCTTGAATTTCCTTATCGAAGTTTTCCTTTTCCTTAGCTGTGGAAATCCTGTAGAGCTTGGTGGCTGGCTTAGAGTCCTTGCCCGTAATTTCCTCAACCTTGCTAGTAACATAAGCTTTCACATCAAAGGTATCTTCTGGCTTGGTTGGTTGATCTTCCCCATCTTTTGAAGACCTGTCGGTTTCCTTTCCATCAGCAGGATTATCGGTTCCCTTACTGTCAGTAGAATTAGCTCCTTGGCTTTGTCCGTTGTTATTTTTTTGGTTTTCTTCTGTTGTAGCTTGGGCTTGTTCTTGTTGGTTTTCTCCATCTGCAAGGCTTACTCCACCACTAACTGGAGAAAGACCCATAGCAAGTAGCAAGACCAAGGCTGCTATTTTACTCTTTTTCATATTCGCTCCTAACTCATTATTTATATAAATTATATAGCTTTTTGCCCTTATTGTCAAAAAGCTCGGCAAGGCAAAGCTCCTTGTCAATAAGCTTTTCCAAAGAAAAAACCTCCCTAGGGAGGTCAATTCTCGTGAGCACCGCGGTTATTCCTATTCGTTAGTTAGAGTGCACTCTCTATTCTAAATTAGTCTCTTTTTTTGCTAGCAACAAAACCTGCAGATGCAGCTGCAAGTAATCCAGCAACGCCAGTTAGTCCTGCAACACCTGTCTTAGCATTCTTTTCAGCTTGCTTAGCTGGGCTAGATTTTTCTTTCTTGCCAGATGCTACTTTCTTTGAGCCATCTTTTGGTTCAACTTCTGGATCAGCTGGATCCCAAAGTTTGAAGTAGAACTTGCCACCATTTTCTACAGCAGCTTGGTAAACTGTGTAAGAATCTTTAGTTGGAGAAGCAGCTAGGGCTTTCTTAGCAGCTTCTTCAGCAGCTTCTTTTGTATCGAAAGCAGTTTCTTCATTTGCTAGTGCTTTAGAATCTTCTTTCTTGTCTTCTTTTTTATCTTCTTTTTTATCTTCTTTCTTGTCTTCTTTTTTATCTTCTTTCTTGTCTTCTTTTTTATCTTCTTTTGGTGCTGGTGCAGGTGTTGGATTATCCTTTGGCTCAGTTTGAGTATCTGCTCCTACGCCATTTTTCTCGTTGTCTTTTTGAGCCTTATTCAACAAATCCTTGGTATCTTTAACATCTTTTTTATTTTGGTCTATTAATTCACCTGATCTTTTCAATAAATCATCAGCTTTATCAGCATGAACTGGAGCTAGAGCGCCAAATCCAAGAGCTAGTGCCAAAACACCAGCAGCTATTTTACTTTTTTTCATATATTTCTCCTTATTTATTTACTAGTACTCACACACAATCGTAAACGATTATCCAGAAAATACTTCCATATTTCCTACAAATTATAGTACAACTATACCCAGTCTTCCTATAAATTCAAGGATAAATCCTACAATTGTTTACTACATTATAGCATTTTCTAATAAAAATTTAAAGTTAGTCCATAAATTTCTTCTTGACAAAAGAAACGGCTGTCCTACTAGCATCCATCGCCTTAATCATCTCTTCATAGTAGAAGATTAGAGCGTTATTCCTATTGGCAACAAGGGCCTTCTCACTTGATAAGGTATCAAGCCTTTCGCCAGTAAGAAGAAGAATGGATGAATCCTCAATCTTCTCCACATACTTGACATTCACAAAGCCACGAGCCTTGTAGTCAAAGGCCTCAATCCTCGCCTTGAAGGCAAAAAATACCTGGTCGCAATCTATGATGTAGGGATAATCCCTCCCTAGCTGGATGCGACTTTTAATATACCTGTCCACAAACTTCTTGGACTTGCCCCTAGTCTGGTACATCCTCTCGAGCAAATGAGTCGGAGTCTTTGGATCAAATTCACTCGATGAAACCCCATAGACCCTAGAGCCAATCCCGAAGCCAGCCTTGTGTTCAGGCAAGATAGCAATGATATCTTCCCTCATTTCTACCTCCTTCCACCCACTAAAAGTCCTAGACAATTAATGTATGGTTTTATCGTACACTAAAAGTCCAAATTAATCAATAGGCTGGGGGATTTTTTTAGCTTTCAAATTAATGCAGACCAAAACTTTCCCCTCCCTCTTTGAGGAGGAGCCTTTACTACTCTCAGTCCTTTATTAGTTTAGTCTTAGTAGTCTTAGTTATTAATAGGACTCGTTTAGGAAAATTTGCCCGAAGTTAATCTTGAAAAAACAGACAGTCAATGCCTAGATGGGCAAAAGATGAAACAAGGGGTGGTTTTTGAAAGAAAGCTCTCATATCCCTTGCAAAGACCTTTTTTCCCTCCTAGCAAGTCCAAGAAAGTCCACTTGGGCAAAACATAAAAAAACCCGAGTGTGGCTCAGGTCGTGGCTTATATTTTTTTGTAAAATGACTTAGCCCTAGGCGGAGAAGCTTTGAAAGCTAGAGCTCGCTTGGGGCTAAGACTTTTCCAAGCTTTTTGGCAAATCTTCCTAGCCCTTCTTCCACTTGCCTAGGCCATTTTTCCTGAGAAAGTCTCTTTTTATGTAATAGAAGCCAAGCCAGTTGATAAAGATTGAAATGCCAACTCCGATTAGGGTGTCAATAGTCCTTGCTAGGGCAAATTGGACGGGCAGGGTGGTTTGCTTGTTGACGTGGTCTATGGTTATGGAAAGAAAAACTATGGCCATGATGCTTAGGGCATTGTACCTCCTAAGGTTTGCCATAAGCCAGATGATGGCACCTACAATTATCGCCATCAAGAGGTAGTCGATTATGATGTAGGATTTGGGAAAGTCTGGGATGAGGATGAGGTAGGCAAGTCCCAAACCTCCACCCAAAATCGTTCCTAGAACCCTGTTGATTCCAATATCTTTCGTGTCTAGGACATTGGTCTGCATGGATATGATGGCGGCAATGCCTGCATAAATCGGTCTTGATGTGCCTGGTCTAAGGTCTGAAACGACTAGGGCTAGGAAGACTGCTAGGACAGTTTTGATTATCCTAAGGCCAGGTCTTTTCATGGTTTTTAGCGAATCTATTGTGGTACCTCTTTCTTATTTCAAAATCAGCCCAATTGACATAAAGGCTGGTAAAAACTCCGATTAGGGTGTCAATTATCCTATTTAGGGCAAAGATTACAGGCCCCTTTGCATCGTGGGCGTGGTTAATGGTTACGGAGAGAAAGACTATGCCTGCTATGGTTATGGCGAGGTTTTTCTCAAAGGTTGCCAAGACCCAAATCAAAAATGTTACAATTATTGACAGGATTAGGATGTTGGCTCTTGGGCTTAGGGCAAATTTTTGGGCGATAAGGAGATAGCCAAGCCCTGTAAGACCTCCAATTATTGTTCCCAGTGCCCTGTAAAGGCCCTTGTAGAAGGTGCCAGCCACGTCTTGTTGCATACAGATTATGGCTGTAATTCCACTATAAAAGGGAAGCCCTCCCTCTCTTAGACTCGATGTGAGCATGGACAAAAATAGACCAAGGCCTGTTTTTAGAATCCTTGCCCCAGGTTTTTTGATTAGCATAATTTGGCCTTCACATAGTCAAGGAAGGAGGCCTCGTTTACCCTAGAGGCAAGGTAGGCCTTCTTTCTGGAATTTATCCTAATCATCTCGCCCACATTTTCCTTATCATCAACCTTGATGGCTGCCTCCTCGAAGATAAAGGCTTCAGGTCTTTCCATCAGGTAGAGTAAGAGAGGCCCATAGAAAGACCTCCTAGGCTTGTTTTCGAGAATCCTCCCAAGAAGCTCGGCGTTTTTGCTATCTTTTTTTAGGCTTTTGACAAATTCATCGGAAATCTCAATCCCGTCTGCCAAATTTTGGGGCAAGATAAAGACTTCGATAGAGGAATTCAAAATCCTGTCAATGGCCTTGGCGTCAGCCTTGAAGTTGAAGTCTGGGCCATAGAGGTTTCCTCCGCTTATGAAAATATGGCCGATATAGTCCTCCAAATCCTCGTACTTATCCAGAGCCTCTGCCAAGTTGGTAAGTGGTCCTGTCGCAAGGATGTCGATTTTGCCACAATCTGTGGCTAGGTCATATAGAAGGTCGCAGGCTTTGGCTTCCTCCAAGTAGTCCTTGTGGGAAGGATAGAAGGAAAGGTCTTCTCCCTTTTGGACGATTTCCTCCCCTGATATATTCTCATCCCCACCCTTGGCTATGGGTAGGAAAAGTTCGTGGTCTTCATTGAGTCCCAAGATGTTTAAGGCAGAAGCTTCTGCCGACATGAAGGACTTAACAGAGGATAGACCCACTAGCTCAAAATCGAAAGACCTAAATGCCATATCGAGCATCAAGGCCTCATCATCAGTAAAATTTGTATCAATATAAATAAAAGCTTTCTCTTTTTCCATACTACCTCACTTTGGACTTACTATACTAAAAATTTGGCGGTTTTCAAAGAAACTTCTCCCAAGTTTCTGCCCAAAAGTCTCTCTTGCCAAAAGGACTTTGGGCTTTAGAAAAATTATTTTCAAACTTCCAAAAATCTTTTAATTAAAGCTAAGTCTGCCCCGCTTTTATCGCCCCTTAACAAAGCCTTAATAAGCACCATCCTCAAGGAAAATCTCCCTTTCCTTGAAGGGGGCAGGAGGGGATGAGCTAGGATCAAAAATCTTTAAAGGAGCTTATCTTGGTATCTTTTTCCTTGCTAGGAAGGTTTAAAGTAAAAATCCCCCGCACGAGCGAGGGTAAAAGCTTAGAAAATCACTTTGTAAGCCTTATAGTAAATAAGCTTAGGTCAAAGTCCTTTTCGCCAAGTAAGGAGCTTAGGAAAAATCACTTTGTGAAATTTCTCTCCTTGCCAGTAGCTATGGAGCTTTTCCAAGCCCTTGGCTAAGTTATTTGCCGATTTTTTCTTCTCTTCCGTAGTAGAAAAGATATTGTTGGCTATAGCCTGCAAGCTCGCCAAAGTAGTCTCTGGCGTAGGCTTCCACTTGTTTTTTGGGGACTTCCTTTTTGATAAAGAGGGTCTCCATAACTCTTTTTATCCACACATCGACTGGGAAGGTCTCCCTCCTATGGTAGGCAAAAAGCATTATGCAATCGGCAACCTTAGGACCTATGCCAGGTAGGTCCATGAGTTTTTTCTTTAGGTCGGCACTTGCTAGGCTCTGGTCTTTGGCAAAGTCTAGGGCACCCTCGTGGACGAGCCTACTTGCCTCGACTATTCTTTTGTCCCTAAAGCCGACTCTGGCATGTTCTCTAAGCTCTTCTGGGCTTACTTGCATGAGGATTTCTGGGCTTGGGAAGGAGTAGTATTTTCTGCCCCTGTACTCACCTATATAGGTTCCATATCTTTCGGAGATTATCCTTACCGCCTTTTTGATTCTTGGAATTTGGTTGTTGGCGGATATTATGAAGGATATGGTCGTTTCAAAGACTTCTTGGTTTAAGATTCTTATTCCATAGCCGTAGGAGGTCGCTTTTTCTAAGGTTTCATCAATTGAGATTGATTTTTTTATTTGCTCATAGTCCTCACCAAGGTCGAAGTAGTCGTAGAAAATATCGTAGAAGTCCTCTTCACTTATGTTTCTGATTAGGGATGAGCCATCGGCTAGGCCTAGGACGTTGATGATTTTTCCTAGGAAAACCGCTGTGTAGGACCCATCTTCTTCCTTGTGGAAGTTAAAGCATTGCCCACATTCAAAAATATGGGTCGGATTAAAAGAGGCCTCCCTTAGGATGAGCCCCTCTTTTGTTTTTTCTAAGTTTATTTCTTTTTTGGCTGGATTTTGGTATCTATTCACTATTTTATCCTTAGAGCGTGCACTGCCAACCTTTGGTCTGCGTAGTCATATTGGCAGGTAGATAGGGTAATTATCGTGTCATCTTCCTTGAAATCTCTTGTTTCAAGCTTGACTTCTGAGTTGTTCTTTAGCTTTTCAAAATAAGGAATCTTGTCGGCATCATACATGAACTCGAGAGTTCTATAGTCATAGTCGGCAGGGGTACCATAGGCTGCAAAGACATAGTATTGTCTTAGGCCTTCTTCTGTTGTGATGTAGATCGCCCTGTGTTTTTCGGCAAAGTCTTGCTTCCTATATTGGTCGAGTGGGGTAAACATTGACTCAAGTTCTAGGTGGTGGCCATAGATTACTGTATTGTCATCGTTTAGGTCGGTGTTGTTGTTGGTATCCATAAAGATAGATCCAGCTAGGTCGTACTCCTTATTGAGTCCCTTCCTCAAATAGAAGGAATTATCATTTGCGTGAAGGAGAGGATACTTGACAGCTGTGCCAGGAATTTCGATAACGGCAACAACATCAGGGTTTTCTTCCTTAAATTTCTTCAAAAGATAGAGGTTTTGTTCCTCAAGCTTCTTTAGCTTCTCCTCAGCGGTTAAGCTATCATCAGCCTTACCAATCTTGTTGATACTTTCCTTGATAAGTCCAGATATGTGTTTGTTATTTTGGATATTTGTCCAATAGTCGTAGCCCCTCTTACCTAATATTGCAAGGCAGACCACGATTACAATAACAAGGATAGTTCTAATTATTTTTCTAATTGCTTCTTTCATGTAACCACCTTTAACTAGCTTTAAATTTATTGTACTATTAGTATAATATACCATAATGGATATATTATGAAAGTAAAATTTTTAAGGAGATATAAATGAAAGATTATAAACTATTTGTAGGAACAGTTTGTCCTTATTGCAAAAAAGTGGAAAACTTTATGAAAGAAGAAAATATTGAATTAGAAATTGTAAATATAAATGAAGATAGGGATGCCATGATGGAATTAATCGATAAGGGTGGCAAAAGACAAGTTCCTTGCCTCTACCACGATGGGACCTACCTCTACGAGTCCGACGATATCATAAGCTTTCTAAGGGAAAGCAAGTAAGGAGAGCCAATGATTAAATTACTAGCATCGGATATTGATGAAACTTTGGTCGATGCCCAAAAAAACGTACCCCAAAGAAATATCGATGCCATCAAGAAGGCTAAGGATATGGGAGTCATAGTAACCCTCGCCTCAGGGCGTGGAACCTACGAACTCTTTGATATACCTGACCAGGCAGGGGTCGTCGATGAAGATAGGTTTGTGATATCTTGTAATGGAGCCATAATCATGAACATCTTCACCAAAGAAATCGTCTACTCCCAAAGCCTAAAGTACGACTATGCCAAGGCCATCCTCGACTATGCCTACAAAAATGAGCAAACCTGCTACATTTACACCCTAGATAACAAGTACGGCATCAACCTCGACAGGGACTCCTACGCCGAAAATCAAATCACAGTCCTAGCCGATAACAACATCGACTTTCTAAAAGATGCCATAATCCTAAAGGCAATCATCAAAAACAAGGACATGAACTACCTCCAAGGTCTTGAAATCGACATAGCTTCCCTCACCAACTACGATGTGGAAGTTGCCTACTCATCCGATATGTTCATGGAGGTAAACGCCAAGGGAGTCAACAAGGCAGTCGCCCTAAAGAAAGTCTGCGACCACTACGGAATCGACCTTGCCGATACCCTAGCCATAGGCGATAACTACAACGACGTCGCCATGCTTGAAGCTTGTGGAACATCAGTCGCTGTTGCCAACGCTCGCCTGCAAGTAAAAGATTCTGCCGACTATGTAACCAAGGCGACCAACGAAGAAGGAGCTGTGGCAGAGGCCATAGAAAAATTTATCCTAAACAAATAAAGTGATGAAAAGAATAGACATCCTATTCAATCATCACTTTTTTTCTAAAGCCTATAAAGCCTTCCCAGTAAGTAAGGGACTTCCCTTCTGGCAAGGTCTTTTTCTTTTGGCAAAATCCACAAAAAGGAAGAAAGTGTCAGTCTTTCATCCAAAAGCTTAGATTTTGCCAAAAAAGCTTTTGTTAATCTCCGCATTTTTCCTTAACTTTTACCACGCCTTGTGAGTATTCTTGTAGTAGCTATAGGCAAAATAAACCAATAGACAGCTAAAGACTAGGGGAATGGCCTTTAGCACAAGGGCTATAAAACCACCTATTAGCACAAAGGGAAGTATAAGAAAGACACCAACTCCTAGGATTAGGGGAAGAAAGACTAGGGCCAAAATAAGACCCAAAAACCCCTTAGCTAGTTTAAAAATTACTTTTATTAGTCCAAAAGCCAAGCTAGGCAAAAGGACTAGGGCAACCAAGGCTTGTAACATTTTATCCTCCATTATTTTTCTTAATTTTATTATACATAAATAGAATAATGTTTCAAGTATTTTTACATATCTTAAAGCCCGTTTTAATTATCTTAATTTTCCCTAACTCTTATCAGAAAACTTTGACCAAAGTCCTTCCCTGGTTCAAGGACAAAGGGCGTTTTGTCTTCATCGGCAAAACTTTTGCCATTGTAGGTTGGCTCAAGGCAAATATACTCATCCAAAAAATCTGACCAGAGGGTGTAAACTCCAACATTTTCACAGGCAAGTATAGCTATTTCAAAGTCTTTCGTCCTGAAGGAAAGATTCTTTCTACCCACAAAGATAGATGAAGGTAGAGCCTCTTTGTCTATCACAAGGTCTGAAATCACTAGCTCATCAAAACTTGTCCTAAAGTAAGGGTGAAAGGCTGGGGCAACTGGCACAGGGCTTGTCCCCTTGTTTTTTATAAGAAGCCTTGTCCTTAGACCATCTTCTTCTAGCTTGTAGGAAATTTCAAAGTCCACCTTCTCATAAGTCCCTACTCCTCTAAGGCCAAGGTCGAGGAAGTCCTCCCCACAATCCAGAACCTTCCAAGTAAGATTCCTCCCAAAACCGTGGCTGTTTAGTTCATTTAAAATCTTATCATCAGAAAAATTAGGAGCACATACATGCATGCCACCCCTAATCTTCATACTATCGCCAAGCCTTATTTGACTTCTATCAAAGAGTACCTTCTTGCCCTTATAGCTAAGGTCAGTGAGATAGACTCCCTTGAGGTCAACATGGCCGATAAAGTTATTATTTTTTATTGTTGGCATTATTGAGCTATAGCTGGTGTGGTTGGTGTTGGTCTTTGACCTAGTTCATTGTCAAGGATGTAGATTGATGGCCAATCATTGCCCACTCTTTCAAGTCTTGTAACAATTTTTGTGAAGGTTTCTTCTTCTTCAACTTGTTCATCAATGTACCATTGGATAAAGCTTCTAACTCTCTCATCAACGCCGTTGGCTTCTTGGGCGATGTGGTTGATTCTTCTAGTAACTTCTTTTTCATGGTCTAGGGCAGATTTCATAACATCAAGGACTGATTCATATTCAGCTCTTGGTTCAGGAATTGCCTTATATACTGGTTTGTAGCCAACTGATTGGAGGAAGTTTTTCATTCCTTCAGCGTGGTTGATTTCTTCAGTTACTTGTTGGTCCATCCAGTTTGTGAAGCCTTCAAGGTCCAAATCATCTGTGTAAGCAGCCATAGCCTTGTAGATATAGGCAGACTCAAACTCAAAGTTCATTTGTTCATTAATTAAGTCTAAAATTTTCTTGTCCATTTCAATCATTCTCCTTCTTCAATATAATTGTCATATAGGATGTAAATTCCATATATATCCAAGTCTCTTTTGATTATCTCCTCAATTACCCTTGTAATTGAGCTTGGGAGGATATCAATAGTAAAAGAGCAGTCTTTGATAGTAAATCTATTGGATCTTATGATTGATTTTTCTGCCAAATCATTAAAGATATCCATGGCTATAGATCTCTTAAATTTTTCATCCAAGTCAAAGGTTACTGGCATTAAGTCTGTGCTACTCGTCTTATTCTCGATTTTTTTGATAAGCAGTAAATCTTTCATAATCCTCTCCTAGTAAGATATTACCCAATTATCAAAAAAACAAACTTATTTATAAAAATTATCTTTCTTCTTCCAAACTTTAGAGACTTTTGCGACAATCCTTGTGCTTTTCCTGCATTTCCCTAAAGGAGAAGACGCATCCACAATAGTCCTGTCTGTAAAGCTCGTACTTTTGGGAAAGCTCTATCGACTTCTTGTAGCCATTTTTCTTCTTAAAATCTGCATACAAGTAGGAAACTCCGTACTCTTTCTCCAAATCTCTGCCAATTTCATTAAGCCACTGGCTGTTTTTGTAGGGGGAGATGGAAAGAGTTGTCGAAAAGTAATCATAAGCATGGTCTTTGGCATACTTGGCAGTCTCCTCAAGCCTTAGCTTGTAGCAAAGGTAGCAAGCTTTTCCTCCCTCATGGTCATCCTTCCTAAGCCTTGCAATCTCAGAAAAATCCTCCACCTTATTTTCTGGAAAGATAATCTCAGCTTCAATTCCCATAGCCTCCTTTAGCTCTCTTAGGGTATTGACCCTCTTGGTAAGCTCACTTGGTGGATAAATCATGGGGTTATAATAGAACATATCAATAACAAAATCCCCATAAATCCTATCAAGTACCGCTGTAGAGCAAGGGGCACAGCAAACCTGCATCAAAAGTCTAGGTTTTTTGCCCTCTTTTTTGTTGGTTTTTATAATCTCTTCCATCTTGAGATTGTAATTAATCTTTTGCATAAACTCACCTTCAAAATAAATTATCAAGCCCTTATATTCTACTTGTTATTTGAAATATATAAATAGGAGGACTTTTAGGTAAAAGAAAACCACAGAAGCATAAGCATCCTGTGGTTTGTTGTCTTCTTTCTTATCTCTTTGAGAATTGAGATGATTTTCTTGCCTTTTTGAGACCTGGTTTCTTTCTTTCTTTTCTACGAGAATCTCTTGTAAGGAAACCTGCTCTCTTGAGGGCTTGTCTATAGTCAGGGTTTGCGATTAGTAGGGCTCTTGCGATAGCGTGTCTAATTGCTCCTGCTTGACCTGTAAATCCACCACCATTAACGTTGATTTTGATATCAAAGTTGTTTAGGTTTTCTGTAAGTTGAAGTGGAGATTTAGCTATAACTTTTAGGGTTTCATAGTTGAAGTATTCATCTAAGCTTTTTCCATTTACTAGGATGTTTCCGCTACCAGAAACCATAGTACATCTAGCTACAGAGGTCTTTCTTCTTCCTGTTGATTGTATAATTTCTGCCATCTAAGTCCTCCTTAATTTAATTCCAAAACTTCAGGCATTTGAGCTTCGTGCTTGTGGTCACTGCCAACATAAACTCTAAGCTTCTTAGCCATAGCTCTACCTAGCTTGTTGTGTGGAAGCATGCCTTCTACAGCGTGAGTTACAATTCTTTCTGGATATTTAGCTTGCATATCCTTGAATTTAGTGATTTTAAGACCCCCACTGTATCCTGAATATCTTTTGTATTCTTTTTGGTCTTCTTTGTTGCCTGTAAGAACGACTTTTTCAGCATTGATAATAATTACATAATCTCCAGTATCATAGTGTGGAGTAAATGTAGGTTTGTTCTTTCCTCTTAGTATTGCTGCAACTTGGCTAGCTAGTCTACCTAGGGCCATTCCTTCTGCATCAACGACATACCATTTTCTGTCGATTTGATCAGGAGTTGCAGTCCATGTTTTTTGATATTTCATAAAATTCCTCCTATAAATTTTTCGCCTACTATATTTAGACACCGCTTCTAGTAGGTGGCGGCTTTACACGTCCTGACATTTGTTTATAATCGCATTCAGGATTTGCGATTTCACCGAAAAGCTTCATAAAAGAAACTTCAAGTTGACTGGTATATAATACTCCATCCTAGTCTTTTTGTCAATATCTTAGCTTAATTTTTGTAATAATCACAAAGGGCGAAGGCGTGATTCATAGGTCCACTTCCCTTACCGAGATTAAGCCCATCTTTTAGACAAGCTTCTAGGTAGGTCTTGGCTTTTCTTATAGCCTTTTCCAGCTCATATCCCTTAGCGAGGTTGGCGGCTATGGCTGATGATAGAGTGCATCCTGTCCCGTGGGTGTTTGTGTTTTCTATTCTTTCTCCCCTTAGCCACAAGGCATTTGTCCCATCGTAGAGGTAGTCGTTAGCATCATTTATGGCATGGCCTCCCTTTAGGAGGATGGGGGTCTGGTATTTTTGGTAGAGCTTTTTTGTGGCTTCTTCAACTTGGCCAGGGCTTTTTATCTCTTTTCCTATAATCATCTGGGCTTCGGGGATGTTTGGGGTTATAAGACTTGCTAGGGGAAAAAGCCTTGTAAGTAGGGCTTCTATGGCTTCATCTCTTAGAAGCTTTGCTCCTGATGTTGCGACCATAACTGGGTCTAGGACTATGTTTTTTGCCTTGTAGTGGATAAGTCTTTCGCTAATTGTTTCGATTAGGTCCTTGGATGAGACCATGCCAATTTTTACTGCATCTGGATATATGTCTGTAAAAACTGCATCAAGTTCTTTGGCCAAAAAGTCAGGGCTTAGGTCAAAAATTCCAATAACTCCTGTGGTGTTTTGGGCTGTTAGGGATGTGATTACCGATTCTGCATAGACTCCGTTTAAGGTCATAGTCTTTAGATCTGCTTGGATTCCTGCCCCACCAGATGTGTCGGAGCCTGCTATTGTCAATCCTACTTTCATTTTTCTCCTCCTTGTATCGAAAGTTTTTCACAAAAAAGCAGAAGGCTAAGCTTAAAGTCCTTCTGCTTGTATTATTTTTATTATATAAGTCTCGCCTTCTAATCCAGCTTTGAAATTTTTAGAACTTCCATGCTTATAGGTAAATTCTAATGCTCTAAGCTTTTTTTGTCAACAGGATTATTTGATATTTTCTTACGTTCTTGTAGGTTCTTGGGGCAAAGAGGAGAATCATTGGGTAAAGCTCTAGCCTACCAAAAATCATAGCAAAACTTAGGACAAGTTTTGATAGCTTGCTCATTGAGGCAAAGCTTGTTATTGGTCCAAAGTCGATTAGTCCAGGGCCTACGTTGTTGTAGGTTGTGGCTACTGCCGAAAAGGCTGACTCGAAGTTGTTGGTATCAAGAGTTACTACCAACATAAAGACCACAAAGAGGAGAGCATAGACAATCAAGTACCTATTGATTGACTCTTCCACCTCATCATCGACCCTCTTGCCGTCCATCTTGCTGACATTGACCCTTAAGGGGTTGATTGCCTTTCTAATTTGGTTGATGGCTGATTTAAACATTACCACAACTCTCGATACCTTTAAGCCTCCAGCAGTTGAACCCGCAGAGCCTCCTATAAACATCAAGAGAATGAGGATGTGCCTTGAAAAGAGTGGCCAAGAACCAAAGTCTACCGATACAAAACCTGTCGTTGTTATGATTGATGAAACCGTAAAGAGGGACTCAACTCCTGAATAGAACTCATCAGGATACATACTTCTTATGTTAAGGTAGATTAGGACTGCAGAAAGTCCAACTATGCCCAAATACCACCAAAGTTCCTCGCTTTTTAGGGCATCTTTTACTGAACGAAAAATGGCAAAATAGAAGATGTTAAAGTTCATTCCAAAGGCAAGCATGGCTATGGAAAGGACTATTTCAATGTATCTGGAATCGTAATAGCCTACTGAGACTGCCTTGTTGGAAAAGCCACCTGTTCCAGCTGTGCCCATGGCATGGATTAGGGCATCAAAGAGATTCATCCCCCCAAAGAGCAAAAATACCACAGTTACTATGGTTAAAGCCACATACATGAGGTAGAGGACTCGGGCTGTCTGGGAAAGTTTGGGAGTAATCTTGCCGAAAGTTGGTCCTGGCACTTCTGCTTGCATGAGGGTTGAAGATTCCTTATTGGTCTTGGGCAAAATCGCCAAGGTAAAGACCAAAATCCCCATTCCACCAATGAAGTGGGAAAAGGACCTCCAAAAGATGATAGAGTGTGGCAAAAGCTCCACATCAAAGGCTACACTCGCCCCACAAGTCGTAAAGCCACTAGCCATCTCAAAGAAAGCATCCACCACCGATGGATAATTGCTAGCAGTTAGATAGAGGGGAATGGCCCCAATCACAGAAAAAAGCAACCAGCAAGTGGCAGTAATAAACATGGCCTCCTTGGTGAAGATATGACCCTTGTTTGAGCCGAGCCTTGCAAGTAGCGTTCCCAAAATTCCAGCTAGGAGTATTGGTAGTATGAAATTTCTGATATCTATAAATCCTTCCCTATAAATAAGCCCCACAAGAAGTGGCACACACATTAGCATGGCCAAGACTTGGAGGAGTTTACCTATGGTGTACTTGATAATTGAACCGTTCATGCCTGCTCCACAATATCATCTATGGTTTGGAAGCTGTGGTTGGTAGTAATTACCAAGACCCTATCGCCTAGGGAAATCATAGACTCTCCGCTTGCCACTTCCATCCTGCCATCAAGCTCTTCGTGCTTGATACAAGCAATAAGGGTATCCTCCCTTATCTTTAAATCTTTAAGCTTTTTGTTAAGGATATCCGAATGTTCTATTGCAGCAAATTCTATAACCTCAACTTGGTCATCCTCCAGCCTATAAAGGGAAGTAATGGACTGGCCTCTCGCATTTTCCTTGCTTCTAATAATCCTATTAATCACATCACTTGCCACCCTTTTTGGGGTGAAGGTCGTGTCTATATCAAGAATGCCTGTCATCTTCAAAAGCTTGGTCCTGTTTACCTTGGCAATGATTTTTTCAATCCCGTACTTTTCTCCCAGAAGAGAAATCAGAATATTTTCCTCATCCATTCCAGTTAGGCAAACCATGGCATCAAAACTTTCAACCCTCACCTCTTCAAGGACATCAGGGTCTGACCCATCGGCGTTAATTACGATTGCATCCGAAAACTTCTCGCTAATAAGCTCCGCCCTCTTTCTATCAATATCCACAACTGTTACCTCAAAGCCTCTATCGAGCAAAAGCTCTGTAAGGTGGGTAGAAATCGCTCCAGCACCGATTATTAGGACATTTCTAATCTCAATCCTATCTACAACTTCTTTCTTATAGAACCTATCGACGCCTTCCTTGGCACCGATTATGTAAATCTTCTCCCCCTCTTCCAAGACGTAAGAGCCGTGAGGAATCACTACCTTACCCTTATTATTAACTATTCCTATCAAGGTGTGGTAGTCATAAGAATAGGCATTAAGATCCATTATCTTTGCCCCTGCAAGGACTGAATCCTTGCTAATCACAAGCTCCATCATAATAGCTTGGTCATCAAAAAATCCCTCAACATTTAGGGCGTGAGAGTACTTTAGAGCCCTTTGGATATCCTTGGCTGCAATCATCTCTGGATTTATAATCCTAGAAGCTGAAGTAATATCCTCGATAATTTCCCTCTGGTTGATATACTTAGCCTCCCTAAGCCTTATAATGATATTTTTGGCCCCAAGCTTTTTTGCAATAGTCGATGCGATAAGGTTGACATCATCAGAAAGGGTAATAGCGATAAAAAGGTCGCAAGAGCCAACATTAGCATCAAGCAAGACCTCTGGGTCTCTCCCATCACCCACTATGCCCATCACATCATTACTGGCAAGTAACTTATCCAAAACTTCCTTATCACGATCTATAACTAAAATATCATAGCCCTCATCAGCAAGGTCCTCAGTCAAATAGGAACCAACCTTCCCAGCTCCCAAGATAATAATATTCATAATTCCTCCTAGATTAATTAAGTATAACACTTATTTATTTAAAATCAACTATAATATATAGGCTTCTGGGATGAGAATTTTAGCTTTAAGAAAATATAAGACAAAAGGGAACCTAGGAAAGTTTACGAATAATCTCATCCTATAAAGATTTTAGGATACTTTCAAGCATAAGCAGAAACTCATGGCTTAAAAGTTCCCCAAGCTCTTCTTTTATAATAGAAACTATTCTCTAACCCCCCCAAGCCCTTAGAGTCTTTTGGGATTTATGAAAATCTTGGTCGGCAACCCTCCGAAAGCCCCTAGTTTTCTTTAAGATACTCGTAGGCGTAGGCTGCTAGGAGGTAGGCTCCGTCTTTTAAGGCACTTTCATCTGGATTGAAGTCTTGGGCGTGGTTTTGGGGGTAGGTTTTTTTATCTAAGGGATTTCTTCCACCGATGAACATATAGGTTCCATCGACTCCCTCATAGGCATCAAAGCCTGATAGGTAGAAGCCGAAGTCCTCGCTACCAGCAAGCTTTAGGTCATCTGCCACATTTTCTTTACCGAAAACTTCCCTAGCAAGCCTTAGGGATAGGTCGGTTGATTTTTCTTCATTAATCACAGCTCCTGCCCCTAGTTTGTAGGAAAATTCTGCCCTTCCATCAAAGAGCTTAGCTGAAAGGTCGGCTGCCTTTCTAAGCTCACCAATCATCTCTTCCACGCTTTTTCTTTGGGTAGACCTAAAGGAGCCTTCAAGGTCAATCTCACTTGCCACAGCATTAGCAGCAGAGCCTCCCCCGATTTTTCCTATATTTAAAATAACGGGAGCATTTAGGAGGTCCATCTTCCTTGTTACCATAGCCTGAGCAGCGTTTACAAAAGTTGTAGCCATAAGCATGGCATCGTTGCCCTCATAAGGGGTAGATGAGTGGGCAGACTTACCTAAAAATTTCACATTAAAGAAGGTGTTATTGGCCATAACTGCCCCATAGCCTGTTGAGGCCTTTCCTGTGTCAAACATGGTGTGGATGTGGATGGCAAAGGCTGAATCAACTCCCTTGGTAAAACCTTGGCTGACAACTGCCTGACCACCTTCTCCAGTTTCCTCGCCTGGTTGAAAGACAATCCTAACCCTTCCCTTTAGCTTATCTTTTACCTTCAAAAGAGCCCTTGTCGCATTAAGGAGCATAGCAGCGTGGATATCGTGGCCACAAGCATGGCTTACGCCCTCATTTTTTGACTTATAGGCAAAGTCGTTGGTTTCTTTGATTGGAAGAGCATCAATATCTGCTCGAAGAAGAACCGTCTTGCCCGCACTTTTTGGGTTGATTTCAACAACAAGACCTGTCGGTTCAATCTCCTTAATATCGGTAAAGCCCATAGCCTCAAGCTGTTTTTTAAGCCACTTGGTAGTTTCTACTTCCTTCATGGAAAGCTCTGGATTTTCGTGCAAGTACCTCCTTTCCTGGATCATTTCTTCTTCATTTTCTTCTATATATTTCTTGATTTCATCTTTAATAATATCTGTCATAGTATCCTCTCTTTTCTGTAAGTATTATACCCAAATTTTCTAATCCTATAAGCTCAGCATTTTTCACCTTGCTAATTTAATAAAATATATAGATTATTATTGATAATTACCCCAAGAAGATGTAGGATAGATATATAATTTAGCACGATAGCATATTAAAAGGAGTTTGTATGAAAAATATTAGAGAAAAAAGATTGCCCTCCCTAGGTGAGGCTATCCTTCCGATTTTGACCATGATAGGTCTTATGGTTTATGTCTTTGCTTTTGCCAAAAAGGACGGAGAAAGTGTCTACGATGCTGCCCACTTGCCCCTCATTTGTGGAATTGTAGTAGCAGTTCTTGTCGGCATGCTTTCTGGCAGAAGCTTTAAGGAAATGCTTGAGGGGATGGTTGATAGGATAAGTGCGACACTTGATGCTATCCTAATCCTCCTT
Source organism: uncultured Anaerococcus sp. (assembly GCF_947253225.1). Taxonomy (GTDB): domain Bacteria; phylum Bacillota; class Clostridia; order Tissierellales; family Peptoniphilaceae; genus Anaerococcus. The sequence goes on from NZ_CAMXYR010000007.1 coordinate 36,164, forward strand.
ACAGTCGGACTTTTGGTTTCATCTTTTATGATTTCAGGAACCATTCCTGCCATTATCTATTACGGGCTCGATCTCCTATCTCCTAGGCTATTTTTGCCAGTAGGTTGCCTGATTACTGCCCTAGTAGGTCTGGCATGTGGGTCGTCATGGACTGCGACAGCTACAATAGGAATCGCCTTTATGACCATCGGCCAAGGTCTTGGTATCAATCCAGCTATCACTGCTGGTATGGTTGTATCAGGTGCTTACATAGGAGATAAGTTCTCCCCCCTATCAGATACTACCAATCTTGCGGCTGGGGTTGCAAAGACAGGACTTTTCGACCACGTTACAGCCATGGTTTCTACAACAGGGCCAGTTTTTATAATTTCCTTAATTCTTTATAGCCTCTTGGGTCTTAGGGCCAATGTTACTAACTACGACCCCCAAGTCGCTGAGGCAATCAAGCTTGCCCTTGCCAGCCATTTTAACCTCAATCCCCTAGTTTTACTTCCTATCCTGCTTATAATTTTGGTGTGCGTTCTTAGGATAGAGGGGCTGGGTGGGGTTATGCTTACAGTCTTTGTAGGGATAATTTTCTCCCTCATCTTCCAAGAAAAAAGGTCTTTGGCAGAGATTTTTGCCATCCTCCACTACGGCCCTGACCTCGTTACTGGAAACGACTTTGTCGATAAGGCCCTTGCCAAGGGTGGGATGGAAAATCAGATGTGGACTATAAACCTCATCCTTCTTGCCGTAGCCTTTGGTGGAGCCCTTGAAAGGGCGGGAGTGATTGAAAGATTATTTGCCAAGCTCAAGGATAAAATCCAATCTGTGGGTGGCTTAGTTCTTGCAACAATGGCAACCTCCATCTTCTGCGATATAACCATGTGCGACCAATTTTTGGGCATAGGCGTTCCTGCTCCCCTCTATGAAGATAAGTACGATGAGCTAGGCCTTGCCCGTAATATGCTCTCAAGAACCCTAGAAGATGCGGGAACCCTTTGGGCAGTGATGTTTCCTTGGACAGCTTGCGGAGCCTACCAAATGCGAACCTTGGGGGTAAGTCCTCTCGCCTTCTTTCCTTTCGCCTTTGTCAACCTCCTAAACCCAATCTACGCCCTCTTTACCTCCTACCTAAAGAGAAATATCTTCTGGGCAGATGGTAGCTATACCAACCTTTGGGGCAAAACAACCATGAAAAAAATGGCAAAGGCTCCCGAAAAATCAAGAGCCTTCGCCATAAGTCAACTAACAAAACTAAGAAAAGAAAAAAAAGCACCCCAAGTTTCATAAGCTGGGGTGCTTTGCTCTTCTAAATATTTTCTTCTACAAGAGGATGAACTTCCCTATAATCCAAATAGTGGTCAGAAAGCCTCGCCTGAACAAAGGCTGATGCAAACAAAGTGTAGATTACAAGGCCTAAAATTATAAGACTAATAAGGAAAATTCCTCCCAAACCACTTCCAGCCATACTAAAAGCAATCCAAGTCAGAAGACCTATGCTTATTACAACTGGTAGGCCAATATATACTAGTAAGGTTACTAGAGTCTTGGCGAACAAGTCCTTTCCGATTTTTATAATATTTTTGATACTTGTTCCTAGTTTTTCTCTAGTTAGGAAATTATTTTCATCAGCTAGGTAGAAATTTGTATAAGTCAAAAGAACTGATAGGCCAATTCCTAGCAAAAATAAAAAGACAAGCAAGACTATTACAGAAATACCCAAATTGATTCCACCCTTAGCTATATTGGTGAAAAATAGGGCACTACCTGCGAGACTCCCAATTGCTCCCATAATTGCTATAGTTATGAGGGAAAGCAAAATATTAATCAAGAAAAACCTGCCATTAATAGTATTTATTTGATTGAGGTACTCTCCAACAGAGCCCATCCTATTTCTAATAAGTCCTGCCGCTATGGCATATTGGAAGAAAAATCCGATAATGCTTGTTAAAAAAGTTCCAAGTAAGCTTATGATACTATTATCACCAGCTAGCATGTCGAATAATCCTGTAGTTATACATGAAACTATTGTACCGATTAGGGTAACGATTACAATAGATGAAAGTTTATATTCTCTTTTCATAAATCCTCCTTGTATAAATTATAACATTAATGGATAAATACTACAAGATAGTAGAAAATTATTCAATTAAAGTCAAAAAATCCTAGCCCTCTCCAGCTTTGGGTATAAATAGGGTGAGGTGATATAATGGAAATTTTATTTAAGGAAAATGAAGTCTACGCCATGGAGGATGGGAAAAAGGTTGGCTATCTCCAATATGAGGAAGAAGGTAAGCTTTGGCAGGCAAACCATACTGTAGTTGATACGGCCTACGGAGGTAGGGGGATAGCAGGAAAACTTGTCGATAAGCTTGCTGATGAGGCTAGGCTTAGGAATAAAAAAATCTATCCCATCTGCTCCTATGTAGCCAAAAAATTCGACCAAGACCCTAAGTACAAGGACCTTGACGCAAGATAAAAGACCCCCTTGACCTGAACCCGTAAACACGGAATAATTTAATAATATTTTAAGCGGAATGTAATCTGTAATTAACAGGGGACATTCCGTTTAATTTTGTCTTAATCCTATCCTCATTGTACCATTTGATATATTTTTCTATCTCACTAACTAATTCATCATAACTTTTAAATTCCACACCATAATACATTTCTTGTTTTAATATCCCAAAGAAGTTCTCCATAGGAGAATTGTCTAGACAATTGCCTTTTCTTGACATACTTTGCCTAATGTTCATTTTTTCTAACTTGTTGGTCCATGAACTGTGTTGATAGTGGAAACCTTGGTCTGAGTGTATAGTTAAATCTTTAATGTCTTTATTTTCTTCTAATGCTTTTTCTAGCATTGTATTAGTTAATTTTATTGTTGGATGATTACTTAGTTTGTAGCCTATTATTTCACTGTTGTATAGGTCTAATATTGGTGATAGGTATAGTTTCTTTTCTTGTCCTTTAATTCTAAATTCTGTTACATCTGTTAGCCATAATTGATTTGGTTTAGTAGCTTTAAACTGTCTTTTTACAACATTATCTGCTACTTTACCTATTTGTCCCTTGTATGATGAGTATTTTCTTGATCTGGTTTTAAATTTAGAGCATAGCAAGGATTCTTCTCTCATTATTCTTAATACTTTTTTATGGTTGATATTAAAGCCTTTATTTTTTAATACTAGAGTAACTCTTCTGTAGCCATATCTACCTTTTGATGATTCTACTATAGTTCTAATTTCATCTTTAATTTCTTTGTCTTTTTTTATTGGATTTTCTAGTTTTATCTTCCATTCGTAATATGATGTTTTTGGTAATTTGGCTATTTCCAACCATTCGCTTATCTTACTTTTTGGATATTCTTTTAGAAGTTTGAGGATTATCTTTGTCTTTTCCTTGCTTCTGCTTCCTCTTCCAGGAGCAAGGCTTGTAGCTTTTTTTCGTATATTATCTTCATTTTGAGAAGTCTATTTTCTTCTCTTAATCTTATTAATTCTTCTCTTTCAGTTTCGTTTATTGGAGTATTAAGTTTAGACTTTTTATTTGATTTGGTCATGTCTTTTTTAGGCCTTCCTCTATTATCTTCTAGCCCAGATAGACCACGTTCTTGATAAGCTTTCTCCCATCTGTACACCATAGATCCATTTACAAGCTTGAAATGTTCTGCAGTCTCTCTAAGCGAAGTATTATTGATTTGCCTATATTGTATTACAGATAGCTTAAATTCACTAGTGAATTT
>NZ_CAMXYR010000008.1 GCF_947253225.1 uncultured Anaerococcus sp.
AATTTAATTACAAAAACAAAGTATTACCACAAATATCTTGTATGATAGGTTAAATAGGAGGTAGACTTTAATGAGAAAAAATAAGTCGAATGGATTTTTTAGTTTTATTTCTGCCTTGCTTGGAGCTGTTATTGGAGGTTTTGTCGTCTATTTTCTTTTAGGTGGAGGATTAGCCAATGAGAATAAGCAACAAGGCCTTGATAATAACCCTAAGCAAATTGAGGAGAAGAGTGATAAAAAATCTTCATCTAAGGATATAAATATTAAGGATGATGCTTCAATGGAATCTGTTGTAGTCAAGAAGTCAATTGATTCTGTGGTTGGGATTAATACAATTTCCCAAGTTACCAAGAGGTCTTTTTTTGGCCAACAACAAGGCTATGTTGAAGGAATAGGCTCTGGTTCTATTGTTACTGAGGATGGTTATATTGTAACAAATTCTCATGTTGTTAGTAATGGAAATGTAACTCAGATAAATGTTTTGTTCTCGGACGGAAAGACTTCGGAGGCAGAGCTTGTTTGGAATGATGCGTCGCTTGACCTTGCTATTATTAAGGTGAACAAGAAAAATCTTCCAGCCATTGAGCTTGGTGATAGTGATAAGGTTGGTATAGGCGATAGGGCTGTTGCTATTGGAAATCCTCTGGGTTTTGAACTTCAATCAACTGTAACTAGTGGTATTATTTCAGGTCTAAATAGGTCTGTTAAGTTTAACACTGGTGTTACAATGGATGGGCTAATGCAAACGGATGCAGCTATAAACTCAGGAAATTCTGGCGGAGCTTTACTAAACTCAAGAGGAGAGCTAATAGGAATTAATACAGCCAAGGCTGGTAATAGCGACGGAATTGGCTTTGCTATCCCAATCAATACTGTAAAGCCTGTTATAGAAAAGGTAAGAAAGACAGGTAAATTTAATTCTGTCTATCTTGGAATTACAGGTCAATCAATAGATTACATGAAACAAATTCCTAATTTCAATACTGAAAATCTCGGAACTGATAAGGGAGTTTATGTAGTTTCTATCTTTGATAAGGAAAGTAAGATAGAAGAAGGGGATGTGATTACTGCTGTTGATGGAAAAGAAGTTAAGGATATGAATACTTTAAGGAAACTTCTATTGAATTACTCTGTTGGTGATAAGGCAACTATCACTGTCTATAGAAAGGGTAAGAAAATGGAACTTAAAGTAAGCTTTAATATTGATACATCAAATGTTGATGAGTACAACAAGGCAAAACCAAAAGTCAATGATAACCAAGAAGACATGGATAGGGAAGATAGTAGCGATAGTGGAGATGGAGAAGATGGTCTAAGTCCATTTTTCAATCTTCCATAAGATGAGAGGCTAGGAGAAATCCTAGCTTTTTTTGCGAGTTGGAAGTCAATATTTTTTCTTGACTTGGTTAAAATAAGAGTGTATAATGTATAAGTCAAGTAAAAGACTTGACGGGTGATTTTATGGAAAAAATAGTAAAAGTGGCTCAATTATTCGATATATACGGCGCACTTCTTAATGAAAAACAAAGAGATGTTATTAATTGTTATTATAACGAGGACTTATCTCTTCAGGAAATAGCTGATAATTCTTCTAGGAGCAAGCAAGCTATATCAGATATGATTAAAAGGTCTGAGGATAAGTTATTTGAGTTTGAAGATGAGCTTTCTTTACTGAAAAGCCGCGAGGAACTGAAAGATTCTCTTATTGGTATAAGAGAGCTGATGGAAAGTTCAAATTATGAATTGGCAATTAAAGAAATAACGGACGTAATAGATAAGATTTAGAGAGGGATGCTATGGTATTTGAAGGCCTTTCTGAAAGACTCCAGGAAACCCTTGGAAGGCTTACAGGAAAAGGAAAATTAAGTGAAAAAGATATAGATGCCGCTATGAGAGAGATTAGACTCTCTTTACTAGAAGCAGATGTTAACTACAAGGTCGTAAAAGATTTTGTTAAGACAATCAAGGAAAGATCACTTGGGCAAGATGTTATGACTTCCCTATCTCCAGGGCAGATGGTAGTCAAGATTGTAAATGAAGAACTTACTCTTCTAATGGGTAAGGAAAATTCTAGACTCGACTTTAAAGGCTCAACTCCTCATATAGTGATGATGGTAGGACTCCAAGGGTCAGGTAAGACGACCCATTCTGGAAAGCTTGCACTTAAATTAAAGAAGGAAAATAGAAATCCAATGCTAGTAGCTTTGGATATTTATAGACCAGCAGCGATTGAGCAACTAAAAGTCGTTGGGAAAAATGCTGGAGTTGAAGTTTTCGATAGGGACAAGCAAGACCCAGTAAAAACCGCCAAAGAAGCTAAGGATTATGCAAGGATTAATAACCATGATGTTGTAATCCTAGATACGGCAGGACGTTTACAAATTGATACCGACTTAATGGATGAGCTAAAAAATATCAAGGAAGAAGTAAAACCTGACGAAATCTTGCTTGTTGTTGATGCAATGACAGGACAAGAGGCAGTCAATGTTGCCAAAACCTTCGATGATTACCTAGACCTAACAGGAGTAATCCTAACTAAGTTAGATGGTGATGCGAGAGGTGGTGCAGCCCTTTCCATTAGACAAGTTGTAGGAAAACCAATCAAGTTTATAGGCGTTGGAGAAAAGCTTGAAGACCTTGAACCTTTCCATCCGGATAGGATGGCTAATAGGATTCTAGGCATGGGAGATGTTCTTAGCCTCATAGAAAAGGCAGAAAAACAACTTTCCCTAGAAAATGCTAAGGAACTAGAGCGTAAGATGCGTGAGCAGACCTACACCTTGGATGATTTCATGGAACAAGTTCAACAAATCAGAAACATGGGTCCCCTAGAAGACCTTCTAGCCATGATTCCTGGAGTAAACTCAAAAATGCTAAAGGGAGTTGATGTTGATGATAGAGGCTTTGTAAGAATTGAAGCTCTCATAAGTTCTATGACCAAGGAAGAAAGGGAAAAACCTGAAATTATTGGCAAGAGCAGAAAAGAACGTATAGCCAAGGGTTCGGGTGTTGATATTAAGGAGCTTAACAAATTGCTCAAACAGTTCAAAGAACTGAAAAAAATGATGAAGAAAATGACAGGCATGAAGATGAATAAAAGAGGCAGGAAACTACCAAGAATGCCTTTCTTTTAGGGCCTAAATTAAATAGGAGGAAACAATGGCAGTAAAAATCAGATTAAAGAGAATGGGACAAAAGAAAAGACCATTCTACAGAGTTGTAGTAGCAGATTCAAGATCTCCAAGAGATGGTAAGTTCATTGAAGAAATCGGAACATACAATCCAATCTCTAATCCAAAAGAATTTAGAGTAGATAATGAAAAAGCTAAACAATGGATCAAAAATGGTGCAAAACCAACTTCTATAGTTGAAAAACTTTTCAAAGACAACAACGTATTAGCATAAGATGAAAAACCTAGTTGAATTAATTGTTAAAGAATTAGTAGAAAACAAAGATGCTGTATCTATCGAAGAAACTAGCGAAAATGGTGAGGTAGACCTATTAATCCATGTAGCAGAAGAAGATAAGGGCAGAGTTATTGGAGTTCGTGGAAATATAATAAATTCCATAAGGACCATAGCAAGAGCAGCAGCAATCAAAGAAGATGTTAAGGTCAACATAAGAATATGAGGATAACAGTAGCAGAGGTAATAACAACCCACGGCATTAGAGGAAATGTAAAAGTAAGGTCATTTTCTGATAATGAAAAGCGATTTGAAAAAGGATCGAAAGTCTATATAGGAGATGAACTTCTTACCATAGAAGATTCCTTCGACCAGAAGGGACTAAAAGTTCTTAAATTTGTTGAATACAATGATATTAACGATTCTATCAAGCTTGTAGGTAAGGACATTACCATAGATGAAAAAGATCGTGGAGTTCTTTCCGAAGGAGAGTTCTACATATATGAGCTCATAGGTCTTGATGTTTACTCCAAGGGGCAAATAGTGGGTAAGGTCAAGGATGTGATAAGTGGAGTCTATCCAAACGATGTTTATGTCATAGAAAAAAAGGACAATAAAGAGGTATTATTACCAGCCTTAAAAACTGTAATCACAAATGTTGATATTAACAATAAAAAAATAGAAGTAGATAACCTAAGCGATTATGAATAGAGTTACCATACTTACCCTATTTCCAGAAAGCTTTGAATTTCTAAAGACTTATGGAGTAATAGGAAAAGCAATTGAGAACAAAAAACTAGAAATAAACTTAGTAGATATAAGAGATTTCAGTAAGAACAAGCACAATCATGTTGATGATACAGTATACGGTGGGGCAGCCGGTATGCTTATCAGGCCTCAAGTTATATATGACGCTTTGCTATCTGTAAAGAAACCAGAATCAAAAGTCTGCTTTATGTCAGCAGCAGGAAAAAAATTAAATCAGAAATTAGCAATCAACTTTGCAGAAATCAAAGATCTGATAATAATTTGCGGTCATTACGAAGGGATTGATGCTAGAATTACCAACCATTATGTCGACTATGAAATATCTATAGGCGATTATGTACTCACAGGTGGAGAAATCCCAGCCATGGTGCTTATAGATTCAATGGCAAGATTTATAGATGGAGTTGTAGGAAAAAGGGAATCCTTGACTACAGACTCTCATTACAATACTTTATTGCAACAAGATGAATACACCAAACCTCGTAACTTCAACGGCTACTTCGTACCAAGCGAGCTTGTAAGCGGAGACCACAAGAAGATTGCAACTTGGAATAGGAAAAGTGCAATAGAGAAAACTAAAAGAGTAAGACCAGACTTATATGAAAAATTCTTACGAGAGGAGAGCAAAGATGGATTTAATCAAAAAAATTGAACAAGAAAACCTACGTGAAGAAGGCTTTGACTTTGGAGTAGGTGATACAGTAAGACTAAGCTACAGAATCAAAGAAGGAGATAAAGAAAGACTCCAAGACTTTGAAGGAACTGTAATCTACATCAAAGAAGGCGGAGTAACAAAAACATTCACAGTTAGAAGAATTAGCTACGGTGTTGGAGTAGAAAGAACATTCGTTTACAACTCACCAAAAATCGAAAAACTACACGTTGTTAGACGTGGTAAGGTAAGAAGAGCTAAACTAAACTACCTAAGAGACCGTCAAGGTAAGGCAGCTAAAGTTAAAGAAAAAACAAACTATTAAAAAATAAGGACTCTTGCAGAAAATTCAAGAGTCCTTTTAAAATTCCAGAGTTAGGAGATATAGATGATTTTCTTTAGTAAGGATAATATATTTTGTAATGGGGGATGTTTTGTCGAAAAACAGATTGTTAATAATAAGTATGATAAATGTTGTGATTCGAAATGTTATAGATATTTAGGTGTGTAGTAATGTTTGCGTATCTTTTTAAGAATAATAAAAAATTATTTATCAAAAGCCTTATATTTTTGTTATTATTCTCCTTGAGTAGACCAGTTTTTTCTAAATTGATAATTTATTATACTAATTTACCTGAAATGGGAGCTAGAGTTTCTATTTGGTATTTGTTAGTACCTGGGCTTTTGTACCTGTTGGGTTACTTTTTGCTTAATTTATATTCTGAAAAGTACCTAGATAAGTTTATGATTGAGTGCAAGAAATGTCTAAATGAGGGAGTCTATAATAGGTTTTTATCTAGCGATGGTTTAAGTTTCGACAAGTCGGAGTTAACTAGTATTTTCACAAATGATATAGATCAGATTTCAAATGATTATATCCAAGGATTGACTCAAATCGTATATTTCATAGTATCATTTATGGGAGCAAGTCTAGTTATCTATTCCTTATCAGCTAAGATTTTATTATATTTGATATGTATTTCTACCCTAACTTTCTTTATACAAAAATTACTTGCGAATACTTTAGCAGATAAGCAATCTTCCTATAATACTAAGTTTTCAAAAATAATAAAAATATTAAATGAAAGTATTGATAATATAAGAGAGATAAAGATTTATAATTTAGAGGATAAGTTTAGAAATAAGTTTAAGAAATCATCGACAGAAGCTAATGAAGAACTTTTTAGGTTAAATTTGTCTGAAGATATGGTGGAAGTGATAAATCAAACTTCGGCTAGTCTGATTGAGGTTGGCCTATACATTGTGGGTGTTGCTTTGATAATTCATAATAAGCTAACCATTGCAGAATTGTTAGCGATTGTAGTTTCTTGTGATTCCATAACTCTACCTATATATGCGTTTTCTAGAACCTATGCTAAGTTTGCAAAGACTAAGAAAACTAGGGAAAAACTTATGGATATTATATCTGAGTGCGATAATTTAAGCGGTAAGGAAAAAATATCTACAATAAAAGAAATAAGAGTTGATAATTATGCTGGAAAATATGACCAGAACCTTATAAGTGATAGAGTTAGTTTTTCAATTAACTATGGAGATAAAATTCTAATCACAGGGGACAATGGCTCTGGGAAATCTACCCTTCTTTCTTCGATACTTGATTTTTCAAGAAATCATGTAGGTGATATATTTATAAATGGGAAAAATATAAAAAATATAGATAAAGGGTCTTTTTATAGAAGGGTATCTTTTTTGGGTCAAAGGTATGTTTTGGTAGAAGATACTATCAAGAACAATATTATAGGAAATGGTGCTTATTTGGAGGAAAAATATAACAGGATAATTACTAGGATAAATATTAAAACCTTCGATAAATCGACTGTTGTTAATGAAAACAGAGATAATTTAAGTGGTGGAGAAATGCAGAAAATAAGTATAGGAAGGGCTATTTATAAAGATAGCGACATCCTTATCTTAGATGAACCTTTTTCTGCCCTTGATAGAACAAGCGTCGATAGGATATTGGATATGCTGTTAAAGGATGAGAGAAGTCTTATAGTAATTGCCCATAATTTGAGTCAAGATAAGCTGGATAAGTTCGACAAAGTAATTAATATGAAAAGAAAGGCTGAATCTTTGTCCATATAGAAAAAGAAAATGCTCAAACCTCGTTATAGATAGGTTTGAGCATTTTTAAACTTCTTTATTTATAAATCATTCATGGTAAAGGATATCAACTTTTAACTAAAACTTAAGAGTTTCAATTTCAAAATTTCTCTTATAGGTGATATTAGTTTTATAATTTATATGGATCTTGGAACCTGTAAGGCATTACAATTTAAGCAGAGCTTGTAGGAGATGTATTTTTAAATAATTTATGTATAATATAGATAGTTATAAATTTCGCCTAAGGCAAAGTAGATTGGAGAAAAAACTATGACAATGAATATAAATTGGTTTCCAGGGCATATGAAAAAGACCAAGGAACTTATTATAGATAATTTGAAACTTGTGGATATAGTTCTTGAAATTATTGATGGAAGGATTCCGAAATCTTCCAGAAATCCCATGTTAGATGAGATTATTGCTGATAAGCCTAGGATGATTATTATGAACAAGTCCGATCTCTCAGACCCTGTTTATAATAAAGAATGGATACAAAAGTTTAAGGATGAAGGGATTCCTGCTATAGCTATGAATTCTAAGGACAAGGTCCCAGTAGATAAGATTTATAGGGAAGCTAAGAATCTGCTTGGGGAAAAGTTTAAGAAAAATGAGGAAAAAAACATAGATAATCCTCTAATTAGGATGATGATTGTTGGCGTTCCTAATTCAGGAAAGTCTACCTTTATTAATAAGGTTTCTAAGAAAAAGGGAGCAAGGGTTGGGAATAGACCAGGCATCACCCAAACTAAACAATGGATTAAGACGGGGTCAAACATTCAACTTCTCGATACGCCAGGAGTTTTATGGCCAAAGTTTGAGGAAAAAATCGGCCTCCACCTTTCTTTTACCAATGCTATCAAGGATGAGGTTTTAAATATAGAGGATCTAACTTTAAGGTTCATTGAGGAGATGAAGGAAATTAAACCAGAAGCTCTTAGGGAAAGATACGGGGTAGATCCAGAAGAGTCTGCTATTGAAATTTATGAGCAAATAGCCAAAAAACGTGGGGCTATAATTGCTGGTGGAGATTTTGATTATACAAGAGCAGCCAATATAATCCTAAATGATTTTAGGTCGGGAAAACTTGGAAAGATTAGCTTGGAAAGACCATGAGATATTCTATTTATAATGATGATATAAAAAAAGAAATCCACGAAAAATATGAATTAATTGCTGGAATTGATGAAGTTGGCAGAGGACCTCTTGCAGGTCCTGTTGTAACTTGTGCAGTTATTATGAAGAAGGATTCTCACATAGAGGGAGTTACGGATTCTAAAAAACTTACTAGAAAGAAAATGCTTGACCTCAAGGATAAAATCCTGAAAGAGACGTTAGCTTACGCCTATGGTTATGCTAATCCTAGGATGGTTGATAAGATAAATATCAAAAACGCCACCCACAAGGCTATGGAAGAGGCTCTAAATTCGCTAGATATAAGGCCTGAAATTGTTTTGATAGATGCAGAAAAAATCGCAACAGATCTTCCTCAGCTAAATATTGTTAAGGGAGATTTGAATGAGTATGTCATATCTTGTGCTTCAATTCTTGCTAAAGTTAGGAGAGATGATATTATGATTAATTTTTCTAAAATTTACCCTAATTATGGCTTTGATACCAATATGGGATATGGAACAAAAAACCACTATGCAGGTCTTGAAAAATACGGGGAAACACCAATTCATAGACAGACTTTCCTTAGAAAATTTCACGAAAGGCAGATGACTTTTGATGACCTATAAAAAGCAAGTAGGAGATTATGGAGAAAACCTAGTGGCAGACTTACTAAGAGCCAAGGGTTATGAAATTATTGCAAGAAATTATAGGAAATTTTTTGGTGAAATTGATATAGTGGCAAGAAATGAGGAGCTTGTTGCCTTTGTTGAAGTAAAGACCAGAAAAAACAAGGATTTTGCTAATCCTAGTGAGGCAGTAACCTTTAGTAAGCAAGCTAAAATTGTCAAGGCGAGTCAGGCCTATCTTATGGAAAATGACCTCACCGATTCTATCATTCGTTTTGATGTGGCTGAGGTGATTAGAGAAAGTGGGGAGGTTAATTACATTGAAAACGCCTTTTAAGATGACCAAGGATGAAATTATTTTATACCTAAATTTCATATACTTAAAAAACCAATTAATCCTAGACCTTTATGATAAGACAGGGTTTGCGGATTTTTTTGAAAGAGATAGGATCTTTTATGATTTTTTAAGTGATGCGAACTTCGATAAGATTTTTAATAAAGAATCTCTGGAGAACTTCTCTTACTACTTGGAGAGGGTTCAGAAGTATAATTACAAATACATAAGTTTTTTGGATGATGCTTATCCTGAGAATCTGACTTTCATTGATGATAGACCTGCCCTTTTATATTACAAGGGGAGTCTTGACTATGAATCTGACAAGAAGTCCCTTGCCTTTGTTGGTTCAAGAAAGTGCACAGCCTATGGCAAATGGGCAGCTAAGACCTTGAGTGAGAAAGTATCCTTAGCAGGAATTACTAGTGTTTCAGGCCTTGCCTATGGGATAGATGCTATAAGCCATAAGGCTAGCCTTGATGTGGGCAAAAGGACTATTGGGGTAATTGGATGTGGGATTGATAAAATTTATCCCAAACAAAACAAGGACCTTTATAGGAAAGTAGAAGAAAATGGCCTTATTTTATCAGAATTTCCCTTAGGAACTGATCCTATAGCCTATAATTTTCCCAGAAGAAATAGGATAATATCTGGAATTTCTCTAGGGACTGTAGTTATAGAAGCTAAGGAAAAATCTGGAACTATGATTACAGTAAGGTGTGCCTTAGATCAAGGCAGGGAAGTTTTTGCGGTTCCTGGCAATATCAATTCCATCTATTCTAAGGGAACTAATAAAATGATTCAAGAAGGTGCGAAGCTTATTTTATCGGCAGATGATATAATAGAAGAACTTTCTTATTTGGTTGATGTATCAAAACAAAAAAATATATTAGACTACTCAAAACTTGATAAGGACGAAGCCCAAGTGGTAAGATACATTGAGACATCACCTAGTACAAGTGCGGATGAGCTAAGTCAAAAGCTTGGTATGGATATTAATATTATAAATTATCTGCTTACCTCGCTTGAACTAAAGGATTATATAGAAAACATTGGAAATAACGAATTTATTATAAAGGAGTGAGTATTTGGCAAAGAACTTAGTAATAGTAGAATCTCCAACCAAGGCAAAGTCAATATCTAAAATGCTTGGAAGGAATTACAAGGTTATGGCAACAATCGGCCACTTGAGAGACCTTCCGAAAAGCAAATTTGGAGTAGATATAGAAAATGACTTTGAACCAGAATACATAAAGGTGAGGGGACGAGCAAAAACTATAAATGAACTAAAAAAAGAAAGTGATAAGGCAGAAAAAGTTTTTCTAGCAACCGACCCTGATAGGGAAGGAGAGGCTATTAGCTGGCACTTGCAATTTCTCCTTGGTCTTAACCCTAAGGATAAAAATAGAGTTGAATTTCATGAAATAACCAAGGAAAATGTCAAAAATGCCATCAAAAATCCAAGAACCATTGACCAAAATCTGGTAGATGCCCAACAGGCTAGGCGAGTTATGGATAGGATTGTGGGCTACGAGATAAGTCCTATCTTGTGGAAGAGAGTCAAGTCTGGACTTTCAGCAGGACGTGTTCAATCTGTAGCTCTCAAACTAATTGTCGATAGGCAAAAGGAGATTGATGACTTCATACCAGAAGAATACTGGACGATTACTGCTCACCATAAGGTTGACAAGTTGAAATTTGAATCGGAATTTTATGGAACAAATGATAAAAAGATGAAGGTTTCTAAGGAAAGTGGAGCTGATAAGGTTCTTGGTAAAATCGATAAGGACAGGTTTGAGGTTGTTAAAATAACAAAAACAAAAAAGAGGAGAAAACCTCAAAAGCCATACACAACCTCAACTCTCCAACAAGATGCATCAAATAGGCTTGGCTATTCTACAAAATACACCATGCAATTAGCCCAACAACTCTTTGAAGGTATAGATGTAGGAGATGGAAGTGTTGGACTTATTACCTACATGAGAACAGATGCTAACAGGATTTCCAAAGATATAGTAAACGAAACCCTTGCCTTCATCAAAGATAAGTATGGAAGAGAATATGCTGGCAAAGGTAACACTTATGAGGGTAAGAAAAAAGGCAGTCAAGACGCTCACGAAGCCATAAGACCAACATCAATCAAGAGAAATCCTATAGAACTAAAACAATACCTAACGGATCAACAATATAAGCTATACAAGATGATATGGGAAAGAGTTGTGCAAAGCCAGATGGCTGATTATGAATACTTGTCAACTCAAATTCTCTTTAATAATAATGATTTGATATTCAAAACAAATGGAAAAATTACGATTTTTGATGGTTACAATAAACTTGGAAGTGCTAATGAGAATGAAAACATCCTACCAGAACTTAAAGAAGGGGATGTAATATCTGCTGAAAAGATTGACAAAGACCAGCACTTTACCAATCCTCCAGCTAGGTACACCGAAGCTTCCCTAGTTAAAACTTTGGAAGAGTTTGGAATCGGCAGACCATCAACCTATTCAGCCACAATCAATCAGATTATATCGAGAAACTATGTCGAGCTTGAGGGAAGAAGCATCTACCCAACAGACCTTGGAAAAACTGTTAATACCTTCCTCCAAGAAAACTTCGATGATGTTATTAATGTTGAATTTACGGCTGAGATGGAAGAAGCTCTTGATAATATAGCAGAAGGAGATAGGTACTGGAAGGAACTTCTAAAGTCTTTCTACAAGGATTTTGAAAAAGATATGAAAGGCGTTAAGGAAGACGATAAGGACTACAAGGTAAAAGATGAAGTTCTTGAAGATAAATGTCCTAAGTGCGGTAAACCACTTGCTATTAAACACGGAAGAAATGGTAAATTCATTGGATGTACTGGTTTTCCTGCCTGTGATTTTACGAAATCAATCGTAAAATCAACGGGTGTAGAGTGTCCAAAATGTAAAGAAGGAACTATAATAGAAAAAGTAAGCAAGAGAGGGAAGAGATTCTACGGGTGCGACAATTTCCCTAAATGCGACTTCGCGCTCTGGGATCCACCAACTGGTGAAAAATGCCCAGAATGTGGTTCTCTGCTAATTCACAAGAAAAACAGGTCGACAGATGAAATAAAATGCTCATCATGCGATTATATAAAAGAAAAGAAGAGATAAGGAAAATAAAAATCCCTACTTATTGGCGATAAAGACTAATCTTTGCTAACCAATAGGTAGGGATTTTATTTTAGCTATTATTCATTTTCGTTGTGGTAATCACCAAGTTTTGATGTACAATGTGGACACCTGCTAGCCTTTATAGGAATAGAGCTTTTGCAGTAAGGACATTCTTTTTCGGTTTCTTCCTTCACATCTTCCTTGTGAAGAGAATTGATTGCCTTAACTATCATAAACATTACAAAGGCGATAATTATAAATGATATTACTGAGTTAATAAAATTGCCTACCTTAAGGCTTGCCCCTGCAACGTTTACGACAACATCTTCATAATCAATACCTGCTGTAAGACCAGAGATGATTGGCATTAGGATATCATCAACCATACTTTTTACAATAGCTGTAAAAGCTGAACCCATGATAATACCTATAGCCATATCTAAGACATTTCCACGGGCTATAAAATTTTTAAATTCTTTTAGCATACTTCCTCCCTTGATTCTTCGTTTACTAAGTTTTATACCCGATATCCTACCAATAAAACATTATTTGACTTTAGTAAATGAATTTAATATCATTTTATGTAGGAGTAAAATATGAAAAGCTTATTGGTTGATGATGAATTTTATGCTAAGTTAAAATCCTATGCAGTATTTATCCCACTTATAGAGATAGATGGAGAAGATCATATTCTTTTTGAGGTGAGAAGCCAAAATATTGCCCAGCCTGGCGAAGTTTCTTTCCCTGGAGGTAGGCTAGAAGAAGGCGAGGGCTTCAAAGATGCTGCCCTAAGAGAAACTATGGAAGAACTTCTCCTAGCCAATGAAGACATAGAGTATTTAGGATATTCATCAATGATTCTTAATTCTTCTTTTAGACACATCAAAAGTTTTTATGGAAGAATTAAGAAAAAAATTGAAGATATAAAGTATAATGAAGAAGTAGAATCGATTTTTGCCGTAAAAGTTTCATATTTTGTGGATAAGCCACCGATAAGATATAGGGCACCTTACAAGATGGATTTTCCAAAAGATTTTCCCTTTGACAAGATTCCTAGGGGAAGAGATTATGAGTTTACTACAGGCTACCACGATATGTATTTTTATGATACAAACCCTGTTATTTGGGGGCTTACGGCAAAATTTTTGAAAAATTTTATAGAAAGCTGGACGAAAGATGAGAGATGATATAAAAAAGAGATTTATCGACTATGGCAGAGATGAGGAATCCATAGTTTCAATTTTTTGTATAAAATCAAATACTAACGAAGAATTTACTGACTTATACCTAGTTGTTGATGAAGTTATAATTGGTAAGCTTGAAAAAGACCTAAAGACCTTATTTGATGATATAATTCTAGTAACTAGAGCTAAAGATAGGTTTGAATACGAGAAAAACAGTCAAGCTTACACAATAATTCAAGCCTATAAAAAGGACAATATGAAAATTTCTGAAACTATAATAGCCAAAGATTTAGCCAAAGATTTTATGAAAACTTTAGCTTCTGACATTGAATTTATTTACAATAACCCTAAAGAAGAAGTCCTCGAGGTAAATAAAGATTTTAAGTACCCTCTAGCAAAAGAATATGAGTTTAAAACTTGTGTCGATAATTTCTTTGCAAATGCTATAGAAGTTTCCCTTTATATAAACCAAAAAGATCCAATAGCTGCCTCAATCAAGATGGAGGATGTAAGAAAAGAGCTTATTAAAATGCTAGATTTCCACCTCATAAATAAATTTTATGGGCTAAGAAATATGGGTAAGGATGGGTCAGCCCTAATCCACACCCTAAGTAAGGATTACAGGGAAGATTTGGAGCTAACCTTTGCGACTAATGAGCTTATGGATATTTACAATTGCCTATTTAAAGCCTGTGGCTTATTCAGAAAAGTAGGCATGGAAGAAGCAGAGAAATTGGGATATTCCTATAACAAAGAAGCAGATGTAAAGACCCTTAAGCTTTTGAGGGACAATTACAGAAGGCTTGAATCTTTTTTAAGGTAGGTTAATATGAAAAAAATAAAGATGAGGGTGGCGGCTCTCCTAAGTATGGCAGTATTTCTATTTACCAGTATGTCCTTTTCCAAGGGAGAGGGTAAAATAGTCGGACTTGATGAGAATGTTTCCTCCTATGTTATAGGTAATGAAGAAACAGGAGATATATATTGCGAGAAAAATTCTGATCAACCAAGAGCTATTGCCTCCCTAACTAAGCTTATGACCTTTTATTTGGTAAGAGATGCTATAGAAGAAGGAAAAATAAAGCTTGATACAAGCGTAAAGGCAGATAAGAGGACTGAGGAGCTAACAAGCTGGGAATACTCAGCCCTTGGCTTAAAGGAAGGAGAATCCTATAGTGTAGAAGAACTCCTCCAAGGATTGATAGCAGTAAGTGGAAATGATTGTGCCTATCTTTTAGCAAAAACAGTGGCTGGCTCTGAAGAAGCCTTTGCCAAGAAAATGAATGAAAAAGCTAAAGAATTAGGTCTTAAAAGTCAAAAATATTATAATGCAAGTGGAATTGATACTAAAGATGATAAGGAAAACCAATCATCAGCTAAGGATCTTTTCAACCTAGCAAGAGAGCTTATAAAAAAATACCCAGATATTTTGAAATATTCTTCAATGGATGAGGTAAATATTCCAGGTAAGGGCATAAAGAAATCCTCAACAATTCCTCTAAAAGATGAAATAAAGGGAGTGGATGGTCTAAAGACTGGAACTACAGAAAAGGCTGGATACTGCTTGATATCAAGTGTGGATATGAAAGAGCTTGATGGCAATGATGAGTTTAGGTGTTTGGGAGTTGTCCTAGGAGCGGACCAAAAAGACACTAGAGATAGTGCCATGAAGGATCTTATTTATTATGTATCTAGGTTTTATTCATGTGAGAAAGTTCTTGACAAAAATAGGAGTGTAGAAAGCATAGAAGAAGCTTCAGCCAAGCAAGGCTATGTGGAAGTATATCCTGCTGAGGACTTGACTATAATTTCTAAAGACAATATAAATGTTGCCACTAAGATTAACCTAAACAAAAATATCAAAGCTCCTATCAAAAAAGGAGAAATTCTAGGAAGTGTAGATGTTAACTACGGTGGTAAGGATTATAAGGTTGACCTAGTGGCAAAAGATGATATTGAAGAAGCAAGCTTCTTAGGAAAAATTACCAGAAGTGTAAAAAATAACGTAAATTTTTTACTCGACCTATTGATTGCGAGATAAAAAGTGTTATAATAATAGAGGACTCTTTTGGTCCTCATATGTATCGGTAGCTCAGCTGGATAGAGCACCGCCCTCCTAAGGCGGGTGTCGGAGGTTCGAATCCTCTTCGGTACACCAAGCAAAGGCTGTTGGCAACAACAGTCTATTTTTATGGAAAAAACTGGGAGAATAATAGTGGAAAAGTTTGAGAAAGAATTTACAAAAATGGATTATTTTTTCATGCAAGAAGCCATCAACGAGGCAAGACTTGCTAGATTTGTAGAGGAAGTCCCTGTGGGAGCTGTAATCGTTTATAAGGGTAAAATTATTGGGAGAGGTCACAATTACACTTACAAGGGTAAGTCTGCCCTAAAACATGCAGAAATTATGGCGATAAAAGAAGCCAGTTTCTATATGGATGACTTTAGACTAGAAGAATGTAGTATGTATGTAACTATGGAGCCTTGTTCCATGTGTGCGGGAGCAATCATAAATTCAAGAATTGACAGGCTTGTTATTGGACTAAAGGATATAAAGAGGGGAGCTTGTGGTTCAAATACAAATATTACAGGGGATAGATCTCAACTACATTTCCTAGATGCTGAATTTGGACTAATGGAAGAAGAGAGTCTTTATGAGCTCCAGACCTTCTTTAGGTATTTAAGGCAAAAGAAAAAGAACAAATCCTAAAGATTTATTCTTTGATTTCGGCTATGAATTGCCAAGAAATATTATACTTATCTACCAAGGTTGTAAATAATTTCTTATTAATTTTTTGAGGCTCCATAGTTATGGTGGAGTCTTTTCTAAAGTTCATGTAGGCCCTATAGAGGTTGTCTGAACTTGTTTCTATGACAATCCTTACATTATTACCATTTTGAATAATCCTATCATTAGTAACATCGTATAAATAAATACGGTTACCATAGATATCTATGTATGAGTTATAAATTCTATTTTTTATTTCTTTCGGGTGATTGAATTTCTCAAAATCACTATATCTAATTATCTTTTTAGGTTCTTCTATACCGAAAACATTACAATAATAATGTAGTGCTTCTATACATTTACCATCTGTAAAAGCTATTCCTACTGCCATCTTACTTCCTTTCTACTTATACTAATAACTTATCATAATATGAAGATCTAAGCAAGGATAGTTTATAAATAGTCAAAGTGAATTTATTATCCAAATATTAGTAAAAAGAGTATAATAATATCAAGTAAACGATATTAATAGGTATAAAGGAGTTATGAATGAAAATTAGTCTTATAGATTCATTGGAAGTTGATCAAAAAATACTTCAAGACCATAAGAAAAATTTGGCAAATATGGGTCATGAATTTGTTTATTTTGACAAATCCGCAAGTAATGATGAAGAAAAAATAGCTAGACTCAAAGATTCTGATGTAGCAATGATAACCAACAAACCCCTTAATCGTAAGGTTATTGAAGCTTGTAACTTAAAGCTAATTGATGTTGCCTTCACAGGGGTTGACCATGTAGATCTTGATTGTTGCAAGGAAAGAGGAATCCTTGTAGAAAATGCTAGTGGATATTCTGATGATTCTGTAGCTGAACTTGTCCTAGGACTTGCCATAGGAGTTTTGAGAAAGTTTAACCAAAATAGGGCTAATATTTTCTGTGGGGGAAATAATTACCTACTTGGAGAACTAATCAAAGGTAAGACTTTTGGTATCATAGGAACTGGAAATATTGGCTCAAAACTAATTGACCTTCTTCAAGTTTTTGGATGTAAAATAATTGCCTACTCAAGGACTGAAAAGGAAGAAATCAAGGCTAAGAATGTGGAATATGTAAGTCTTGACTATCTTTTGAAAAACTCCAACCTTGTATCCCTTCACATTCCAAATAACAAAGAAACCAAGCATTTTCTAGGCAAAAAAGAACTTGATATGATGAAAGAAAATGCAGTTTTGATAAACTGTGCTAGGGGAGCAGTTGTGGATAATGACTACCTAGCAGAACTATTAAATGCAGATAAATTGAGGGCTGGAATTGATGTTTTTGATATGGAACCACCACTTCCAGAAGCTTATCCTCTAAGAAATGCTAAAAATGTTATTTTGACCAACCATGTTGCCTACTATACCAAGGAAGCTATGGAAATTAGGGCAAAGATTGTTTTTGACAACCTCTACCAATATTTGGATGGGAATATAGTTAACGAGATAAAACTATGAGCCAAATAAAGATTGTGGCTATAGCTGGTGGGTCTGCCAGTGGTAAAAGCTCTATAGTAAGAGAAATTGAAGGATATTTTAAGGACGATTTAACCGTTATCGGTCATGATAATTATTACAAGGCTCATGATGATATTAGTTTTGAGCAAAGAAAGACCTTGAATTATGATTATCCTGGAGCCTTTGACAATGACCTATTCTACAAGGACCTTATAAAACTTCTAGCAGGCAGGGAAATTGATATGCCGACTTATGATTATAATATGCACACTAGAAGTTCAAAGACTATAAGGGTTAAGCCTACAAAAATCATCTTGATAGAAGGAATCTTGGTCTTATATGACGAAAAAATCAGATCAATTACTGATACCAAAGTCTTCGTTGATGCAGATAGTGATGTAAGACTTCAAAGGAGAATCCTAAGAGATACTAAGGAAAGAGGAAGAAGTCTAGAATCTGTCCTAACCCAATACATTGGTCAAGTAAAACCGATGCATGAAACTTATATTGAGCCAAGCAAGAAATACGCAGATATCATAATCCCAAGAGGAGCTAGAAACCTAAAGGGGATTCAGATTTTAAAAAGACACATTAAACATTTAATTGAGGAAGAAAATGAAGGTTAATATAATGGAAACTGACCACAGTTTCATTGAAAATTATTTGAATGGCCACTCTAGCATGGGAGCTGATATTTGGGGAGCACAAAAAAGTGATGATGGTGAATACATCTTCAGAGTTCTTGCACCAAATGCCGATGAAGTTTATATTAAGGGCGATTTTACGAGATGGCAGAACTTGCCAATGACCAAAAATGTCGAGTATGGTTATTTTTTTATAAAGCTAAAGGCGAAGGTTGGAGATTATTACAAGTATGTGGTAAATCATTGGGGAAATTTTGTAGAAAAGACCGATCCTTTTGCCAAAGCCATGGACAAGGAAGGCGACTTTGCGAGTATAATTACTGATGACTCTTACGAATTTCATGACCAAGAATTTATAGAAAATAGGTCAAAAAATTTCGACAAGCCCCTAAATATTTATGAAATCCACATAGGCTCTTGGCTAAGGTATGGAGATAAGGTGAATTTCTTAGATATAGTCGATAAACTCGTTTCTTATGTCAAGAAAATGAACTACACCCATATAGAGATTATGCCAATTACAGAATATCCTTACTACCCATCTTGGGGTTACCAATCCACTGGATTTTTCGCAACAAGTTCAAGGTTTGGAAGTCCAGTTGACCTAAAGAAATTTGTGGATATCCTCCACCAAAATGGCATTGGGGTTATCCTTGATATGGTTGCCGTCCATTTTGCCTCAGACTATTATGGACTAAACCACTTTGATGGAACAGGTATGTATGAATCAATTTATACTGATTTAAAATATTCTGAATGGGGCTCAAACAACTTCGATTATTCCAAGGGCCATGTAAGAAGCTTTATGAAATCAGCTTTTACCTATTGGATAGAAAATTTCCATTTTGATGGTATAAGGATTGATGCAGTTAGCTACATGATTCATTACAATGGTAATAAAAATCGTGGAGTTCACCATGACAATATTTATTTTATCAAAGACCTCAATGAAACAATCTCAAAGGCCCATCCTGATGTAATGCTTATCGCTGAAGATTCATCAGATTTTCCTAATGTAACGAAAAAGGTCGAAGACGGAGGCTTGGGTTTTGATTATAAGTGGGATTTAGGTTGGATGAACGATACCCTAAGGTATTTTAAGACCGATTCCTACAATAGGATAGACCACCAACAAAAGATAACTTTCTCAATGTTTTATTTTTACAATGAAAGATTTGTCTTACCCCTAAGCCATGACGAAGTTGTCCACCTAAAAAAGGCGATGATTAACAAGATGAATGGGTCCTATGAGGAGAGGTTCAAACAATTAAAACTTCTTTATACCTACCAAATGACCCATCCTGGTAAGAAATTAAACTTTATGGGAAATGATATAGCTACCTTTGATGAGTGGAATGAAAATGGGTCTATAAATTGGGATATCTTAAAATTCCCTGTTCACGATTCTTTCAATAGATTTGTCAGGGAATTGAATTTGCTTTATAAAAGTGAAGAAGCATTTTTTGCTAAAGATTTTGATGAGGATGGCTTTGTATGGAAGGTTGTTGACGATAATTACAATTCTGTTTTTGCCTATGAGAGAAGGTCTGGGGAAGATAGATTTTTGGTGGTTATGAATATGACCAATACTTACAAAAATGCCTATCCAATCTACTATGATGAAGATTTGGAGTTCGTTGAAGTAATAGATTCTCTTGCTGAGTCCTATGGAGGAAGCAGGTGGGAGAAGAGAAATATAAAAATAGAGAAAGGAAATAACTTAGTGCTTGAGCTTTGGGAATATGAGGCGGTAGTACTAAAAATAAAAACTTATGAGCGTTAAAAAACCAATCAACCTATCATGGCTTGTTGAAAAATGGACCTTGATAGATGAAGATTCATATCTTAAAAATATGTGGTTGAATACAGAAAGCCTAGATTTTATTAGGATTAACCAAGAAATTCAAACACCAGAAGATATTGAGAAAAGTTATATAGATATAGACCAAGATGTTGAGAATTTTGTGCTTTTGCCAACAGCAGATGAGCTTGACGAGCAAGCCCTAAGGGAAGCCTTTGTTGCAAACCTAGAAAGACATCAAAGAGATAATTTTCTTGATAGTTATGAAGGAATTGCTCCAAGAGAAGAATTTTTGGATACCGTTTATGAACAAGGTCTTGAAGGTGAATGGAATGACTTTAGAGATAAGGCAGCAGCAGATATATTACTAAATTGGGCTCTCGATGAGCAAATCCCAATAAATAAAGATATGGAGACAATTAATATAAATAGATTATGAGAATGAAGAAAATATTTTATCCACTGGCTATAGTTTTGCTATTGGCATCTTGTGGCAAAGAAGATAATGGAAAGCTTACAAATACTGACCAAGTTAGCCAGGCTGAGGATAAATCAACCAATAAAGATGAGCAAAAAGAAGAAAATAGTGCAGAAGGAAGTACCGACCAAGGTCAAGCTTTAGAGAAATTAGATAAGACTTACTACGACTATTTTGATACAGTTACAACTTATTTAACCTACTCAGATGATAAGGAAGGCTTTGAGAAGGCCTGCGATCTTCTTGAAAAAGATTTAGCGAGATACCACAAGCTTTATAATTCCTACGACTCATTCGAAGGCGTTAATAACTTCAAAACCATAAATGATAAGGCTGGAATTGAGCCTGTTAAGGTAGATCCTGAAATAATTGAGCTTGTTGAGTATTCTAAAAAGATGTATGAGCTTACAGATGGGACTATAAATATAGCCATGGGTTCTCTTTTGGGTTTGTGGCATGAGTATAGGGAGATGTCTATTGACAATCCTGACAAGGCAGCCCTACCTCCAGAAAAGGAATTGGTCGCTAAAAGCAAGCACAAAAACATTGATGCTATAGAAATTGACAAGGATAAGTCTACAGTCTATATAAATGATCCAAACGTTCAAATAGATATAGGAGCTATAGGTAAGGGCTTTGCTACAGAAAAAATGGCCAACCACCTAAAGGAAAACGGCTTTACCAGAGGCATTTTATCTGTAGGTGGGGATGATGTGATAATGGGAGATAACCCAAATTCAAGCACGGGCAATTGGAAGATAGCTGTCCAAAATCCATTTTTGGAAGATAAGGACAACCCATATTCATCAGTTGTTTCTGTAAAGAATACTTCTGTAGTAACAAGTGGGGACTACCAAAGATTTTTCACAGTTAATGGAAAGAATTACCACCATATCATAGATCCAGAAACAATGTATCCATCTGATAAGTGGAAGTCTGTTTCTGTAAAAGCAGATAGTATTTCTCTAGCAGATACCCTATCTACTTACTTTTTTATCATAGACCATGAACAAGGACTCAAGAAGGCCAAGGAGAATAAGGTGGAAGTTTTTTGGATAGACAAAGAAGGAAATGAATATAAAACAGATGGCTGGGAAGCCATGGAAGATGAGTAGAAGAGAGATGGGATATCCATCTCTTTTTATATAGGAGATTTTATGAAATATGATTTTGTAAGTAGAGTAGATAGGAGAAATACAGGCTCAGCCAAGTGGCTTGATATGGAAAATAAGAACAAGAAAGTAAGAGAAGGTATAATTCCTCTCTCGGTTGCGGATATGGAATTTGTTCATCCTAGAGAATTGATAGAAGGATTGAAGACATATCTTGATGAGGCTATCTTAGGTTATACTGTGGCAGATGATAGTTTCTATGAAGCTGTAATTACTTGGATGAAAAATCGCCATGATTTTGATGTAGAGAAAGAATGGATTGTAAACACAGGAGGGGTAGTTCCAGCTATATTTAATGCAATAAATACTTTGACTGAAGAAAATGACGGAATAATAATATTTACCCCAGTCTATTATCCCTTCTATAAGGCAATAAATTTGCAAAATAGAAAAGTAGTTGCCTGCCCTCTAATAAATGAGAATGGTACTTATGAAATTGACTTTGAATTGTTTGAAGCACTGGCTAAGAAAACTAGCAATAGGGTTTTATTATTCTGCTCACCTCACAATCCTGTGGCAAGGGTATGGAAGAGAGAGGAACTCGAAAAATTAAAAGATATAATACTAAAAAATGACTTAATCCTTATATCTGATGAGATTCACTTTGATTTGATAATGCCAGGTTACACGCACACAGTTTTCCAAACCATAGATGAAGCTTTAAGCCAAAGAACTATAACTATGACTGCACCAAGCAAGTCCTTTAATATCGCAGGGATGGGAATTTCTAATGTTATCATAAAAAGCAAGGAGCTTAGGGAGAAATTTGTGGAAGGTCTTAGGTCGACTGCTCAAATTCCTTTTACAAGTCTTGGTTTTGTAGCAAACAAGCTCGTCTATTCAACTTGTGAAACTTGGCTTGATGAATGTATTGAAGTAATTAATGGAAACCATAAATATGTAAAAGATTTTTTCAATAAGACCTACCCACAAATCAAAGTCTATCCACTTGAAGGCACCTACCTCCAATGGATAGATTTTAGAGCTTTGGGCTTATCCTATAAGGACCTAGAAGATTTTATGATCAATGAAGCAGAACTTTTCTTAGATGAAGGATATCTTTTTGGAAAAGATGGAGAAGGGTTTGAAAGAATTAACCTAGCATGTCCAAGAGAGGTAATAGAGCAAGCCTTAGAAAGGCTTGATAAAGCCATTAAGGGAAGATTTGTTTAGGAAAATATTTTTAGAAAAAAATTATAAAATTCACTTTTTTTGTGGTAGATTTCTTGGTATAATACTAAAATGTGATTGGAGGTAAGTATGAAATTAGCGTTTAATAATGATAAATATTTGAAGTTACAGTCGGAAAAAATACTTGAAAGAATCCAAAGATTTGATAAACTTTACCTAGAATTTGGTGGAAAACTCTTTGATGATGAGCATGCATCAAGGGTACTTCCAGGATTTTTGCCAGATTCTAAGTTGAGGATGCTCCTAAATCTTAAAGATCAGGCAGAAATAATTATTGTAATCAATGCCAATGATATCGAAAACAACAAGATGAGGGGGGACAATGAAACTCCTTATGATGTTGAAACTTTAAGACTTAAAGAAGCCTTCGAAAAATTCGGATTCTATGTAAGCGGAATAATCATAACCCAATTTGCTAACCAAACCAAGGCAGTAAAATATTCTAAGTATCTAGACAACTTAAATATTCCAAACTATAAGACCTATGAGATTGACGGATATCCAAACAATATTGACCACATAATTTCTAAGGATGGTTTTGGGAAAAATGAGCGATTACAAACAACAAGACCCCTTGTAGTAATCACAGCTCCAGGTCCAGGTTCTGGTAAGATGGCAACTTGCCTATCCCAAATGTACCTAGACCATGAGGCAGGAATTAATGCTGGCTACGCTAAGTTTGAGACTTTCCCTATTTGGAATATAGCCCTCAAACATCCTGTAAATATGGCGTACGAGGCCGCAACTGCCGACCTTGATGATGTAAACATGATTGACCCTTACCACCTTGATGCTTATGGCGAGCTTGCTGTAAACTATAACAGAGATGTTGAGGCCTTTCCAATTTTAAAGAAAATGTTTGAAAAAATCATGGGAAGCTGTCCTTACAAGTCCCCAACAGATATGGGGGTAAATATGGCAGGCTACTGTATAGAGGATAAGGAAGCTTCCTATGCTGCAAGTAAGGAAGAGATAATCAGAAGATATTATAATACTCTTGTCGATTATAAATATGCTAAAGAATCTTACCATGCTCTTGAAAAGATTGAGATGCTCATGAGTCAACTTGAAATTAGTCCTTTGGATAGGCTAGTAGCTATCAAGGCGAGAGAAAAAGCTAAGGCTTGTGGGAAAGAAGCTTTTGCTATAAAACTTGCCGATGGAGAAATAATCACTGGCAAGAAGAGCGATTTACTATCAGCTCCGGCAGCTTGCATCCTCAATGTGCTCAAGAAACTTGGAAAATTAGATGACGAGATTTTGTTGATTTCTCCTCACATAATCGAGCCAGTATCCAAATTAAAGACGGAATCCTTGGGTGGGCAAGAAACATCCCTATCAATCAACGAGATGTTGATAGCCTTGTCAATTTCTGCAACAACCAATCCCCTAAGCCACATGGCAATAGAACAAATCGGAAAACTTAGGAGGTTAGATTCTCACTCAACAACAATATTGAAGGATAACCAAAGAACTATGTTAAGAAAACTTGGTATTAACTTTACCCAAGACCCAATCCTTCACCATGATGATTATGAATATTAGACCATAAAAAACCTCCAGCCTATAAGTGAATTTAAACTTTGGGCTGGAGGAATTTTTTAGCTATTTTTCCTATCGTCGTATTCTATATAGTTAAAATAGTGATCGACTTCGTTTAAGTCTGGATTTTGGTATATGGTTGTTATTTCTTGGTTTATTTCACCGATAAGTCCTAGGATAAAGTACCTAAGTGAGCCTTGCCCGAACATCATATTTGAAATATCCGTTTTTGTTCTTCTGACAAACTTTGTTTTAACTAGAGTTTTGGCTAGGTCAACACCTGTTATTTCTGATTTCTTGGTGATAAATCGTGAGAAGAAATTGAGAAGATCTTTGAAAGTGCTCACTTTTTTAATCATATATTTGTAGGCAACATTTACTGGAAAGCCCTTAGTCTGAACCAAGGCTTCAAAAAATTTCTTACTAGAACCATCTTTTTCAAGCCTTATATTCTCGGTAAGCTTGTCGAAAATTTCATTAATCTCGTCCTTGGCATAATCAAGGATTGTTGTTTCTATATCATATGAGGGGTTGTTTATATTATCTATCATTTTTTGAACATAGGCAGGCTTTTCTTGAGGATTGGTCGACTTATATTGGTAGATATAGTTGGCAAAGTCGTAGAAGCTATGACCCTCATCATCTATAGGCATAGCAAAAACCTTGTTCGTAATTTTATCCATGGCAGAAATCACAAAATTAGGGGTCAATATTTTTTCTGCTTGATTTAGGATATTATCAATTGCATCTTCTATATTTTCAGCCTTGATGAAAAGAGTGTTGGCAAGAGCCTTTATCCTAAATTCGTAGTGGTGGTTTAAGTTATTAACCAAAATCCTTCCGACAAAACTACTATAAATAGGAAAATTATCAGCAATTTTTGGAAAGACGGTTTCATTCATGTAGTTAGTGTAAGGTATATCCACTTCAAGTTTTGCCCTAAGGCTATCTATTATTTCTTTCTTGAAATTTAGCTTTTGAAACTTGGGATTATTGGCTTGAATCCTTATATAATTATGCATAACATCCCTTAGGCTAAGTTGGTCGGTCATGGTGTGGTAGATTGCATCACAAACTTCATGAACCTCGCCAAAATGGTCTGTGTAGGTGAATCTATCAATTAATTCTGTACTTACAAAGACATCAAAGCCCCCATCGGTTGAAGTTTTATTGTCGATTAATATGTGCCTTATAGGAAGTGGGTAGGTTATGGTAGAGCCAGTTTGGATATCATAGATTGTATTTCCCAAGGAACTTGTGTATTTAGCAGTACCATTTTCATGAAGGTGGCCAGTAAAAATAAACTTAACCCCACAATCAGCAAAAATTTCTATAGGAGTTTTGCCATTAATTCTTGGGTCAGTATCTTTTTGAACCTCTCGCCATTCTTTGATTATGAAAGGGGAAAAGGCAAGTTCTTGATTTCTGAAATTAGGAACAAGGGCATGGTGGGCTACAAGAATAACCATATCCCTCCTTTTTTTTGCTTGGTCAATCATATCGACAATCCATCTGATTTGGTCAAGACCTATAGAACCAGCTATGTTTTCCCTAGCATCCCTGTGTTTTTCCTCTGTATCGGCAGAATAAATTGAACTATCTATCATTATGATAGAAAGTCCATTTTCATTAGCAAAGTCCTTTTTAACCCTAGCCACATAGGAAAAATAGCCATGAGCGTAGTAGGCATACTTCTCATCTCTTGCATAAATCTTATTAACCTTATCCAAATAAGACTTAAAAATATCACTATCCCTATAAAATTCTAAGATAGAATCATCCTTGTAAATAAAATCATAGATTTCTTCAAAATCTTTTGGGCTAACATTCTTAGCCTTCTTATCATTTTTGTAATCGTAGGATCTGTGGTTGTTGATATCGTGGTTACCAGGAATCATAAAAATCTTTCTCTTAGGATTTTTCTCCTGCCAAGTCCTTAGGTATTTAGCCACTAGCTTGTGAGATTCGGCCTCTCCTTCCTTAACAAGGTCGCCTGGAAGAATTAAATAATTGCTATTTGCCTTATCCACAATTTCGAGAGCTCTTTTAAATAAGGCCTCACTCTCAACAACAAGCTTTCTCTCGACCTTCAGCTCTTTTATAAAACTATCACTTGTCCCCATTAGGCTACTTGCCAAAACATGGGGGTCTGATATTATTGATATATCAAAATCCTTAATATTATCTGTATTCATAAAATCCTCTTTAGTATTGGTTCTATTATTATACTTAATAGCTATATAAAATAACAGTTAAGCAAATAATTATGGAAAGCTAGGGGAAGAAACTTGAGCAAGTACATCACAAAATCTTATTAATTATCTAATATTTGTTAAATATTATGGATGATTCATAAGATTGAGGATAAGGAAAGAAGAAGTAAAATATTTATAGCTTAATTATTTTTAAAGGTTAAGTGAAAGGAAATTTATGGAAATTAATGAAAAGTTAAATAGATTCATGGAAGCTGTTTTTATGGTAGCCTTGGTGGGGATTTTGATATTCGCATCCGATATATCAATCCTAAGTTTGGGTATGATTCCTATTCTTTTCACCAGCTATATATTTACAAATAGCTTTTTTAGGTTCGCTATGATATTTGTGGCATCCGCTATCGTGAGCTTTTTGTATATGGATGTTATTGATAGCCTGATACTTTTTGGCTTGCTTTTTCTTATAAGCCTTGTTTTTTATCTGGCAATCAAATACATAAAAAGTGATAAGAAACAAATTATAACGGGAGCTATAATTTTTAGTTTAATTTTTATAGGTCTTTATGCCTATGGTATGCAAAAAGAAGGGGTAAGTCTTGAGCTTTTAGCTAGGGAAGTTAAAGAGATTTTTGAGAAAAATTTGGACTATAAGCTATCCTTGGAGGTATATAAGCTAAGTCTAAGTCTTTATCCTAGTATGCTCGCTTTAGTATCCTTTATTTATTCACTTTTTGGTCTAAAACTAATCAGAAATTATGCTAGCATTAAGACAGGAAAATTTAAAGACTTGAGCGGGATAAATGAAATTAGGATAGAAAAGGGAGATATTTTTGTAATTATTGGATTGCTAGCCCTTATCTATTGCATCTCCTATATGTGCAAGTTGAATTTGACCTATGTAAAAATAAATATTTTGCTAATCATCATAGAAATTCTCGCCCTAAATGGATTCTCAGCCTATGATTATATAATCGCTAAGTCAAACCTCCCCCTATCAAGAGGGTTTCAGTGGTTTTTCATAATAATTTTGTTGCAATTCTTGCTAGTGTTATTCATAATCTTAGGATTTATTGATATAATATTAGATGTAAGAAAAAAAAGGAGCCTATATGAAAAACAAAGATGAGTATGTGGGAAATAATAAGATTATCGCTATAATTGCTCTGCCTTGCCTAGCTTCCCTAATTTTGTTTTATTATAATCAAATATTTGGGACTATTGGTCTTATTTTATCTCTTGTCTTGTACTTTTTTCTTAGAAATATTAACCATAACAAGTTAAAAGACCTCCAAGCTTATGTGGATGATATGAATATTTCATTCGATATTATCACAAAAAATGTTGTCTTTGAAATGCCCTTTCCTATTGTTATTTTGGAAGAGGATAGGACTATCAAATGGCACAACACATATTTTAAAGATTTGTTCGAGAAAAAAACTCTGGTAGGATGGGATATAGAAGAATTTCTTCCTGATTTCGAGGGAGTTGACTTCAAAGTTGATGGACTAAAACTTCCCCAAAATATCAATATAGATGGAAAAGTTTTGCAATTTTATTATCAAACAATAACCAACCAAGAAACTGGTAAATCGCAAACTTTCCTCTATGGAATTGACAACACCTACGATGAATCAATCAAGCAATTGTTCAAAGATAAAAGGCTTGTATTTTATTCAGTTTTTATAGACAACTACGAGGATATCAGAAATGCAACCCAGTCTGTCGATAGACCAGCAGTTTTAGGAGAAATAGATAAGGTTATAAATGAATATTTCAAAAAATATAATTGCATAATAAGAAAGTATGAGAATGATAGATTCATGGTGATTAGTGAGTACCAAGACTATAAGGCAATCTATGATTCAAAATTTGCTATCCTAGATGAGGTTAGAAATATAGAAAAAGGGAACACTCTCCCTCCAACTCTTTCTATAGGAGTGGGCATAGCTGGAGCCAAGCCTTCCGATATTTATTCCGACTCAAGAGAAGCGGTTGACATAGCCCTATCTCGTGGAGGGGACCAAGCAGTAGTCAAACTTGAAGATAACTACGAATACTTTGGAGGAAAGACTAAGGCTATAGAAAAAACCAGCAAGGTTAGATCTAGGGTCATATCTCAAGCTCTAAAGAGGATGATTCAATCATCTCCAGACATTTATGTTATGGGTCATAATAATCCAGACATGGATTCCTTTGGCTCTTCCTTAGGCATTTATGAGGGTGCTTACGATATGGGCAAGGAAGTCTATATCGTCCTTAATGAGGTAACAAGACCTATTGAGAATATGTATGAGAGAGTAACAAGTGAGCTAACAGAGCTTAAAGATAATATCCTGACAGAAAGCGAGGCCTTAGATAAGATAAGTCCTCAATCTCTGATAATTGTAACGGATAACCATAGGAAAAACTCTACAGAAGCTCCAGAGCTTTTGGATAAGTCGGACAATATTTTCATCATTGACCACCACAGACGTGGCAAAGATTATATAGCAAATGCGACTATTTCTTATATCGAGCCTTATGCATCAAGTGCATCAGAGCTTGTAACAGAAATTCTATCCTACTTGGATGAAGACTTTAAGGCAAGAACTCCTGTTGCAGAATCTCTCCTAGCAGGAATCACAGTAGATACCAAAAACTTTGTCTACCAAACAGGGGTAAGAACTTTCGAGGCAGCCTCAATCCTAAAAAGATGGGGAGCTGACTCAGTCTATATAAAGAGAATGTTCAAAGATGACTTTGAGATAGTTAAGTATAAGTCAGAAGTTATAGCTGATTCATTTGTTGTTAATGATTTTATAGCCATAGCCCACTTCAAGAGAGATATAGATGGCTCAACGCTTATAGCTTCACAGGCTGCTGATGATTTGTTAAACATAAAGGGAGTTAAGGCGAGTTTCGTCCTTACCATCTCCAACCACAAAATCCACATATCAGGTAGAAGCCTAGGAGATATATCGGTACAATTAATCCTAGAGCGTATCGGTGGTGGTGGCCACCTAACAGCAGCTGCAACCCAACTAGACATGACTATGGAAAATGCTGAAGATATGTTAAGAAAAGCAATAAATGAATATTTAAGAGAGGAAGAAGAAAATGAAAGTAATACTAACAGATGATGTAAAAAGTATTGGTAAAAAGGGAGAAGTTGTAAATGTCAAGACAGGATATTTTAGAAACTTCCTAATTCCAGCTGGCAAAGCCATAGAAGCTACCAAGGAAAATATGGCTGAACTTAAAAAGCTCCAAGATAAAATGAAAGCTGAAGAAGCCGAAAATAGAAAAAAAGCTGAGGCTATCAAGGAAAAAATTGAAGGTCTAACTCTTACAAAGAAGGTAAGAACAGGAGAAGATGGTAAATTATTTGGTTCAGTTACCAACAAGGATATAGCTCAAGCTCTCAAGGAAGAAGGCATCGACCTAGATAGAAAAAAAATCGAAGGTGTAGAAAAAATAACAGGTCTCGGAGAATTTGTCCTTAATGCTAAGCTTTTTGAAGGGGTAAACGCCAATCTTAAAGTTAACGTAGTTTCTGAGGCTGAATAATGACTGAGGACCCAAGGTCCCTACCACACGACTTCTTAGCAGAGCAAGCTATAATCGGAAGTATTCTAGCTAAAAACGAAACTTTTGATAGTATTAATCAAATTATAAAACCTGTAGACTTTTATGATTCTAGGACGCAGAGGATATACAAGTCCATCCTAAAGATGTTTGAAAAAGACATTAAGGTAGATGAGATTTCCCTATTATCCCAGCTAAAGAATGAAAATATTTTACAAGAAGTTGGAGGGGAGGAGTTTATCACTGAGATTACCCTCTCCTCATTTTATACTCCAAACGTCGATACATATGCCAAATCAGTCAAAGAAAAATCTATACTAAGAAGTCTTATAGGGGCGAGCGAGGATATTATCGATTTAAGCTACAGGCATGATGGTAAGATTGACTCTATTCTATCAACGGCAGAGTCTAAAATTTTTGAAATCTCCCAAGACACCCACAACAAGGGTCTTGTGAGACTTTCAGATACTATGGAGGAAACTCTCCAAAAGATAAATGAACTAACCCTTGCTGATGGAAGTATTACAGGAGTTACTACTGGGCTAAGCATTGTAGATACCAAACTTTCAGGTCTCCAACAAGCTCAGCTAATTCTTCTGGCAGCAAGACCTGCTATGGGTAAGACTGCCCTAGGACTTACTATGGCGTGGAATGCAGCCAAGGTAGGCAAGTCTGTTGCCTTCTTCTCCCTAGAAATGTCAACCTACCAATTAAACCAAAGACTTTTGTCAATGGTATCAATGGTAAATCTTGAAAATATTATTAATGGTTCGATTAGAGATGAAGATTGGAAGCTTCTAATCCACGCAACCAAAGAAATCACCTCAAGAGAAATTTATGTTGACGAAACTCCAGGCATTACACTATCTGAGATGAGAAGTAAGCTAAAAAGACTCAAGGCTGAAGTAGGAATTGACCTTGTAGTAATTGACTACCTT
Organism: uncultured Anaerococcus sp.; assembly: GCF_947253225.1. Classification (GTDB taxonomy): domain Bacteria; phylum Bacillota; class Clostridia; order Tissierellales; family Peptoniphilaceae; genus Anaerococcus. Next base: position 31,118 of record NZ_CAMXYR010000008.1, read on the forward strand.
CAACTCATGCAGGCTGACGGTAGGCAAGAAAATAGGCAAAATGAGATTGCATCAATCTCCAGAGGACTTAAATCCCTATCCAAGGAATTAAATTGTCCGATTCTTTCCCTAGCCCAACTGTCTCGTGAGGCTGACAAGAGGTCTGACCACAAGCCAATCCTATCAGACCTTAGAGAATCAGGGGCAATCGAGCAAGATGCAGATGTTGTAATGCTCTTATATAGAGAAGACTACTATGATGAGGAAGATAATCCTAATATTGCCAAGCTTATTGTCGCCAAGCACCGAAATGGGTCTACTGGAACTCTTGAATTATTCTTTAATAAACCATGTACCACCTTCAGAGACCTAAGTCAAAGAGAAGAAAATGCCTAGAGTTTACTTAGAAAAGATGAGTCAAAAGACGGCTAGTGAAGTAAAAAAATGGACAGACTTTGATGATCCAAGGCTTGTAGGATATAACTATTCCAAGCTATCAGATTTTGAAATAAAAATCTGGTATGGGTCGATATCCACACCAAGAAAAAAGTACTTTGCAGTCAAAAGAATTGACGATGACAAATTTATTGGTTTTGTTGGTTTAAAGCAGATTAATCCTGTAACAAAGAGGGCTAAACTTGGCGTGGTTTTTGACAGTGCCTACACTTCAATGGGTTATGGGACAGAATCTATTAGACTAATCTTGGCTAAGGGATTTGAAGATTATAGGCTTAGGGAAGTATTGCTAGATGTCAATCTCTTTAATAAAAGAGCCCTTAACTCCTACCTTAAATGTGGCTTTAAAGAAACTGGATATAGCAGAGAAGTATTTGAAAATCAAGATATAGCTTGTGATGAAAGGTATTTTGAAAATAGAGGAGGACTCATATATTCAAAAATACTGACCATGAAAATTACAAAGGAAGATTATTATGGACTTTAAGATGCAAGATCTAAAACTGGATATGGGAACGACTCCCCTAGAGAATATGTTTTTGAATACCTATGTTCAAATGGCCGATGGTGATGCAATTAAGGTCTATCTTTTGATTTACAAAGATTGCTATAATTACCATAGGGTAGATGCTGGAAAAATAAAAAGACAATTAAGCTTTACTGATGACCAGTTTGATAAGGCTGTAGATTTTTGGGTCAACATGGGTATTTTTAGGAAAAAAAGGGCAGATAATGGGACGGACTACATAGAAATAGTTTCCCTAAGACAGATGTATTTTGGCGATAGTCAGGATGATAATTCTAGTGAAGCAGCCTACGATTTAGCTCAAAGAAAGTCTATCATGTTCACCAACATTGAAACAATGATTGACAGAAACCTAACACCTGCCGATATAACAAGGATTCAAGAAACCATTCTCGAATATAATTGCGACCCAGAACTTGTAACAGAAGCCTTCAGACAAGCTAAGGTAAGTGGAAATGTTGATGTAAAATATGTTATGGGCTTTGTAAAAACTTGGCGAGACCAGAATATCTCAAACCTCAATGACCTCAGAATGAAGGAAGAAAGAGATAAGTTATTAAGAAATAAGTCCCCTCGTCAATATAGGAAAAGACCAAGACCGGCCTCCCAAAATCAACCGACAAATCAAGCAGAAAATTCTGAGATATCCTCTTTTATCCAAAGGAGAAAGGAAGAAAGGCTTAACAAAATCCTAAAACAAAGGGGTGAAGACAATGACTCCTAGTCAAAAGGCAAGCGCCATACTTGAGCAAAGAAGAAAAGAAGATAAGAGAAGTCAAGAGAAGAGAATTGCAGAAGTTTATGAAAAAGTTCCACAAATCAAGGCTCTTGATAGGCAAATCAAAGAGATAGGATTTACGACTCTAAAACTTATAGCAAGTGGTAAGACTAGCAAGGCTTACGAGGAAAAAATAGACTTTCTTACCCAGCAAAAGCAACAACTCCTAAGGAAAAATGGCTTTGACCTAGACTATATGGAGATCAAATACCACCATGAAGTGTGCAAGGACACAGGTTTTGTTGGAACTAAGATGTGCTCTTGTAGGAAGCAATTGATAATTGACCAAAAATACGACCAATCTAACATCAAAAACCAAATCATGGAGGAAAATTTTAATTCTTTCAACATTAATTTATACTCCAAAAACACGGACAAGACCTATGGGATAAGCCCCTATGAGAATATGAAATACATTATCGGAGGTGTAAAAAAGTTTGTCAACAACTTTGCCTACGAGACAGGCAATATTTATATCTATGGAGATGTTGGAAGGGGCAAGACCTTCTTGATTAATTCCATAGCCAAGGAGATTTTGGATAGGAATTTCTCAGTTGTCTACATGACCTCAACTAAACTTTTCAAATTCCTAAATGACTACCTTTATGCCTTTGAAGATAGGAGGGAGAACTTGGAAGAAAAGTATAGGCTGATTTTTGACTCAGACCTCTTGATAATAGACGATTTAGGGGCAGAAGCAAGCCGACAAGCTGATAGATCCAACCTTTTTGATGTGGTAAATGAGAGAATGAACGCAGGAAAACCGATAATATTTTCATCAAACCTTGACGAAGAAGCCCTCCAAGAAATTTATGGACCAAGAATTTTTTCTAGGATAATGGGCAACAATAGCAGGATTTATGAAATATTCGGTGAGGACTTGAGATTGAGGTAGCCTATGCTAGTAGTTGACAGAGATGAAATAAGACGAATTGACACCTACGCCATAAATGTTCTGCAAGTTCCAGCCCTTTGTCTGGTAGAAAGAGCTGGTCTTGCCATCATGAAAAACATAAATTTAGATGTAAGAACGAGCTTTGCCATAGTAGTTGGATGTGGAAACAATGGGGCAGATGGTCTCGCCCTTGCAAGAAACCTCCTAGCTAGGGATATGTATGTAGAGATTTATATAGTTGGCGATGCCCAAAAGGCAAGTCCCGAATTTATCGCAAACTATAGGTCCTTAGTCAAACTCACCGACAAAATTTTTCCAGTAATAACCATAGAAGATATCAACCAAATGGAGAAAAATCTTGGAGAAGTATCGACAATTGTTGAAGGTATTTTTGGAACTGGTATAAATAGGTCAATTCAAGGGGTGGAGGCCTTTGTCATATCCCTAATAAATAGGACTATGAAATATACCATTTCAATCGACCTTCCATCAGGTCTTGATGCGACAACAGGCAAACAATGGGGCGAGATAATTGATAGCGACCTTATAGTGAGTATGCAAGTTATGAAAAAGGGAGTCTATCAAATCAAAAGACTGAGAGATAAGTGCCTGGTAGAAGATATAGGCATCCCCAAAAAGGCGATAAGAGCTGTCCTAGGCAAGGAAGCCATTTAAGGCTTTAAGAAAATCCTAGTTTATGAAAAGAGAAATATTAGTCTACCTACTCACAATAAATATTCTAGCTATATTTTTAACAACCTATGATAAAATCGCCAGTAAGAAATTTAGGAGAAAAAGGATTAGGGAAAATGTCCTCCTCCTTGTCGGAATTCTCGGAGCATCCCTTAGTATGTATCTCACCATGCATCTAATCCACCACAAGACCAAGCACAAAAAGTTTATGCTAGGACTACCACTAATCATAATAATCCATGTATAGCATTATTCTTAATTTTTAAAAACTACTTATCAACCAAATGTATCTAAAAATTTTAAATCAAAAAAAGACGAGCTAGCTCGTCTTTTAACTTATCTATTTTTAATCCTCGTATTCAAATCATAAATTTCTTTAAGACCCAACAGTCCCAAATGGGGGATAGGTTGGGTTTTGAATTTTAAATCATCGAGCAGATGAGAAAATTCTCCACAGGTTATTATCCTTGTGCTTTCAGAGTTAAGGTCATTTTGCTTGATGATTTCTTCGACTATGGCAGAGATTGCCTTTTGGTAGGCGAAATATATGCCACTTTGCATAGCACTTGTTGTGCTAGTTCCGAGAATTTGCTTGGACTTTTGGATTTCTACTTGGTAGAGTTTGGCACTTTCTCTGGCTAGGGATTCTTGGAAGAGCTTTGCCCCTGGCATGATAATTCCACCCTTAAATTCTTTTTTGCTATTGATATAGTCGATAGTTGTTATAGCAGAAGCCGAGATTATTATTATATCTCCTTCGGCAAATTTTTTGCCTGCCACAGCCCTTATTATCCTATCACTTCCCACGTCCTTGGGATTATCGTATTTGATATTTATGCCAATCTTTAGCCCTGGCGAAATAAAATATGGGTCTTTACCAGAAATCAGATTTGCTACTTGCCTGTAAGTTTCATCAAGTTCTGGAACGACTGATGAAATTATCACTTCGTCAATAGCACTTGGACTGAGCTTGGCCTCTCTTATTAAAGACTTGATTATGAGGGCAAGCTCATTGGCTGACCTGTCTTTATTACTAGCTAGACAAAAGTTCGCCACAAAGTCGTCTTTATCAAAGACTCCGAAGGTCGTTTGCCTATTTTCTATATCAATTGCTAGAAGCATTTTTATCTCCTTGATGATTTGATAGCTTTTATAACAGCTGTAGAAAGGATAACTGAAAGGATTGCTTCAGGAATACCACTTGTGATTGTTACACCGAGGATGGCAGATCTTGCACTATCCATAGGAATACCTAACGTTGTTACATATATTTCAGCATAAATTAGATAAATTCCACCCAAAACTAGGATTGTGTTGGTCATTGATCCAACGAAAGCTCCAATAGCTATTGGGAAATCTCCTTTGGAAGATTTTTGCGAATATATAAATAAGCCAATAACAACAAGGAGCAAGACTCCTACAAAAATTATGTTCATAGTTGACTTACCTGCCCTTATATTTTTGATAAGTAGGTAAACTAGGGCGATGGATATAGCAAACCACAAAACTTTTGCAAGTCCCTTTAGCTTATCACTATTTATCTTTGTACAAGCCCTGTAGGCATAGTAAGATGTGATTCCAATTAAAATTCTTGGAAGAACTGAAATGATTGGGTTGTAAAAAACAAAGGACACTGGACTAGGGTTTCTTATAAGAGCATTTAACAAAGAAGAAACACCAAATATAAGTCCAACTAAGGCACCTACAAGAGGACCTTCCGCAATAGCTCCGATAATAACAGGAATGTGCATGGTTGTCGCATTGATAAGCCCAAGTGGGATAAGACCGAGTGGAGTCAGACTAAGCACGATGGTAATAGCACCGAGCATGGCTGACGTAACAAGCTTTCTACTACTGATTGTTCGTTTATTCATAATTACCTCCTGATACGGTTCTCTAGGATACCGTTCTTTGCATCAAATGATGCTTGAAACATATTTTTATCTACAAATCTAATCCAGTATCTCCAAAATTTGTGAAATCAGGACTATAAATTCATAGACAATTAAAATTATAACTAAATTTCCCCCATAAGTAAAGAAAAACTTCCCCAAGCTTTCGCCCGAGGAAGGTGATTTATGGAAGGACCTTATTTACATTCAATATTTTTCTACAAACTAGTTTGGCAAAGTCCTCACTTCCTTCAACATTCGGATGAACTTTGTCAACTGCCAAGAGATTTTCTTTGTCCTTAATAAAAGCTCTCCAGTCAACCAAGTGAGCCTTAGGATTTTTGTCTGTAAAGTCCTTAATCTGCTCGTTGACTTGGTCCATATAGGATTGGAGGTGGCTAGTATTTACAAAATACACATCTCTGCCATCTGCTTCATCGACAATAGCCTGCATATCGTCAGTTGACTTGAACCCATTAGAACCGAGAACAACAAGGATAATATCGTTGAGTCCGTTGACTGCCTTGACATTATTGAGGGTGTCGGGACCATCCCACATATTTCTACCCACAAGTCCATCGAGGTAGAGGTTAGGGACAAAGGCTCTTAGGTAGGAATCAATATTTATAAGAACCGAATCACCGATAGCAGTTATGGATAAATTCTTTAGATATTCTTTCTCCTTGTCGGTAAAGGTAAAATCATCGTAGGCTTTTTCTGTAAACTTCCCATCATTGTTTTTAACTTCTTTCTTAGCCTCAACCTTTGGAGGTTCTGCTTTTTGGGGAAGGCTCTGAGCATTTTTCTTGGCTTGTTCGTTTCTCTTCTTGATTTCCTCCTCATTTTTGGCAAATTGTTTCTTGAACTCTTCCATCTGAGCCTCTTTCTTATTACCAATTATGAGGGAAGTTGCATTCAAAATACCAACAAGGGCAAGGGCAAAAGCCAACTTCCTAACCACGAATGCCTTCTTCATCCTCCTTAGGCTGTAAGAAATCTCAGCTAGGACAACCAAACTAAAAACTTCCACCAAGTAGAAAATTGTCTTTGAAGAAATCTTGTTTCTAAAGAGGTAGACCATAAAAATTTGGACTATATATTGCCACAAGTAGTAGTAGTAGGACCTATCTCCCAACCAAATCAGAAACCTAAATATAGGATTTTGGTTCCTATATCTGATAGGATTTTCAACTTCGGACTTATAAATCAAGGTCAAAAATAGGCAAACAAGAACCTGGTAGACTAGGAAAAAAGTCCTATAAACCCACAAGTTCTTTCCATCTATGAAGAAAAAGGGAAGGACAATGGCGATTAAAAGTGCCAAACAAGTTTTTTTCCTAGGAAGTCTATCGATAAGATCTCCCCATTTTTCATAGGCGAGATAGGTTACTGACCCCAAGAAAAATGCACTAAGCCTTACATCAGTCCCATAATATATCCTAATCACACTAGCTTTAGTAAAGGATAGGTAGTAGCTAAGAATGATTGATAAGAGACTAAGACCTAAAAATATATAAAGCCTAGCCCCATTTAGCCTAAACTTATTAATAAGATAATCCGCACCATAATATATTACAATATATTGGAGGTAGACTGCTATATACCAGAGGTGGGTAAAGAGATTAAAATTCCCCGACCTATCAAAATATGAAATTCCCTTAACGATCGCCCTGATATTTTCGTAGGCAAACATGGTAGCAAGCGAGCTTCTCACACTATCATCAAAAATATCCCTAGCAAAAATCAAGGAAATAAAAAGGGAGATGGCGATAATAGACCACATAGGAGAAATTATCTTGAATATTCTTTTTTTGATTCTATCTATAAAATATCTAAATTCAACTAGGTCATAAGTCCTTGTCGACGATTTGGCAAGGAAAAATCCAGATATAATCATAAAGATTATAACACCTAAAAATCCACCAGGCAGCTTGTGGCTAAATAAGTGGTAGGTAGAAACTGCCAACAAACTCACTGCTTTGAGCATGGTAACATAATTGAACTTTACTTTTTTTACTTTTCTATTTTTCATCATTATTTCATCCATCCTAACCTAATTATTATAGCACAACGACCTTAAATTTGCATATAATATCTCGGTCTTGAGAAAAAAATTATTTAATGTATAATAAATATAAATTTAATAGTGCATTGATAAGCCCTAGTAACTAGGAAAGGCATATAGAGAGGAGATGGATGGTGAAAATCTCTTGCAAGGAACTAGTGAATCTAGCTTTGAGCATATATATTAATTAAGGCAAAGTAATTTGTATAATTTGGGTGGCACCACGAGACCTTCGTCCCAATTGGGCGGGTCTTTTTTTATTGGAAAAAGGAGAAATAATTATGATTGATATTAAATTGCTTAGAGAAAATCCAGAATTGGTTAAAGAAAACATTAAGAAAAAATTCCAAGAAGAAAAACTTAAACTTGTTGATGAAGTCTTAGACCTTGACGAGAAACTTAGATCCTTCAAAACTGAAGGAGACAATCTAAGAAGCCAAAGAAACAAGACCAGCAAGGAAATAGGAGCCCTTATGGGTCAAGGCAAGAAGGAAGCTGCCGAAGAAGCCAAGAAGTTGGTAAAAGAAATAAACGATAAGCTCCTCCATATAGAAGCTCAAACAGAAGAATTTGCCCAAGAAGTCAAAAAAAGAATGCAAGTCATTCCTCAAATAATTGACGATACTGTCCCAATAGGCAAAGACGATACAGAAAATGTCGAAATCGAAAAATTTGGTGAACCTCTTGTACCTGACTACGAAATCCCTTACCACATAGACATCATGGAATCCTTTGATGGAGTTGACCTTGATGCCGCAAGAGAAACATCTGGGGCAGGCTTCTACTACCTAAGAGGAGATATAGCAAGACTACACTCAGCCATCCTATCTTATGCGAGAGACTTCATGATAGACAGGGGCTACACCTACTACATCCCACCATTTATGATAAGATCTGACGTAGTTACAGGCGTAATGAGCTTTGCTGAAATGGAAGATATGATGTATAAAATTGAGGGCGAAGACCTATACCTAATCGGAACAAGCGAACATTCCATGATTGGTAAATTCATCAACACCATAACAGAAGAAGAAAAAATGCCTCTCAAGATGACATCCTACTCACCATGCTTTAGAAAAGAAGTTGGAGCTCATGGTATCGAAGAAAGGGGAGTTTATAGAATCCACCAATTTGAAAAACAAGAAATGGTAATAATTTGTAAACCAGAAGACTCAAAGACCCTCTACAATGAACTATGGAAAAACACTGTAGACTTCTTTAGAAGCCTAGAAATCCCAGTAAGAACTCTCGAATGTTGCTCAG
>NZ_CAMXYR010000009.1 GCF_947253225.1 uncultured Anaerococcus sp.
AAATTTCCTATAGAGCAAGAAAAATTTCCTAATATTATCGGGTATAATTTTATAAGGAGTTTGCATGAAAAGAATTTATAATTTAGATAAAATAAGAGGACTTACCATCATATCAATGGTGTTATTTCACTTGATGTATAATATTAATTTTTATAGGAGAATTACTCGGTATGATGATACAATTCTTAATAGAATTTGGCAACTATCAATAGCCCTATCCTTTTTTCTAATATCGGGAATAACATCAAATCTTCTGAAAGCTGAAGAAAATATAAAGAGAGGAATACTCACAAGTTTTATTGGCCTTGGCATAAGTTTTATTACTTATTTTTTCGCTAGAGACCAATTAATAATTTGGGGAGTAATGAATGGTTTGGGACTGTCTATGATTATAGGAGGTATGATCCAAAAAAGATTTAACCTCCACCTTGTCTTTAACCCTATATTCTTATTCCTATTTGCCTTAACCTACAATATACCTAGGTTTATCTTAGATAATATTAAAATTTTTGATCATATGTACTCAAATAATTTTTTTATTCTAGGTTTTCCTTCTAGGGATTTCATTTCTGCTGACTATTTTCCAATAATACCATGGATTTTCGCTTATTTAGCGGGAGTCAGTTTGGGTAATCATCTAAAAACCAATAATTTTTATTATTGGCAAGGTAAGGATAACACACTTGCTATGATAGGTAGAAATTCTATGGCCATATATCTTACCCATCAAATTATCCTCTACCCTCTTGTATCATTTTTCCTAAGCTAAAAGAGCCAGTGAACAAATCACTAGCTCTTTTTTAATTTACATTTACGGTGTATTCTTCCTTAATTATCGGATTGATATTTAATATTTCTACGACAGCTTCCTTGCTTCTTTCGTTAGCTTCGTCTAAAAAACCTTTATTTAACAAATCTTTTTCAACTTTTTTCATTTCATTTTTCCTAAAGTCGGTAAAATCTTTAATTTCTAAAGGATTGAAAACTGAACTTTTTTCATCGAATATAGTAATAGAGTTTTCATCTATCTGATGGCTTAAAATTTTGGACTTTGGTAAAGATACATTAACAACTTTTTTGGACTCGTCAATACTAACCTTAGCCATTTCCAAGTCAACCCCTGCATTTACTTCCCCATCATAAGAAATAATAAACTTTTTAGAAGTAAAAGGAATTTTCCATCCATAAAATTCGTTTGTATTTTCAAAAGAACCAACATTTGTGTATTTATATTTTAATGTAGTAAGTTCTTTAGCATTTACTATTTGATTTTTAATAATTTCTGAGCTAATCTTAGGTTCATTCTTGAAAAATCCAGCCTTCATGCCGAAAAAATAAGAGGCAAAAACCAAGAATAGTATAAAAATAAAACCTACAATTAGTTTTTTGATTTTTTTCATCTTATCTCCTTTTTACTTAAAACTAGCCCTTACGAAGTATATAGGCATATTTTTCATTCTAAATTTATTTTCATATTCTGTAACAAATGACTCTGAAATACTTAAATTCCTATCAACTTTTTCTATGGTCATCCCATATTCTTGAAAATATTCTAGGCTTGCATCAAAAAATTCTTCATTATCGGTTTTTAGTTCAAGAACTGATCCATTTTTAACAATATTAACATACCTATCCAAAAACCTCTTATGGGATAATCTTCTCTTGTGGTGGCGAGTTTTTGGCCAAGGTGTTGAAAAATTAAGATAAATTTTATCAATTTCTCCTCTTTCGAAGAAATCTTCCAAGTTTTCTGCATTAGCAATAAGACCTCTCACGTTTTGAATTTCTTCATCTAAAATTTTTCTACTAGCTACAACAAAAGCGTTGGTATTCATTTCTAAAGCGATATAATTAATATCTTTATTGTGAAGGGCTTTTTGGATAATAAAATCACCCATACCTGCCCCTATTTCAAGGTGGATAGGATTATCATTTGCAAAAATCTCTTTCCATTTTCCCTTATACTTATCCCCGCCCAAAAATACATAGGGATTTTTCTCCATTTCAGGAATTGCGTTTGGTTTATGTCTTAATCTCATCTAATCTCCTTGTTTAAATTCCTTCTTAAAATACCGTCTAAAATCAATCCAATTATTAAGCCAATTAATGCTGGTGCTATCCAACTAAATCCTATTTTAGCTCCTGGCAAATATCTTTCAGATATACTTATCCAAGTTCTTACAATAGGTCTTGTGCTTAATTCTAAAGGCAAATTTTTAAATAAATCAGCCAAAGAGCCTATTGCTGTGAATAATAGAATTGACTTGTATACTAGCTCTCTTCTACCTATGAATATAGATAAGATAGATAAAGTTATTAGCACTATTGCTATCGGATATAGGAAAAGCAATATAGGTAGGGATAGTTTTATTATTGTATCAAGCCCCAAATTTGCAACTAGAAATGATAGAGCTGAAAAAATGTAGCAATACACTTTGTAGGTAATCCTAAATGGAAGAAGTATTTCAAACATCTCAGATGCAGCAGAAACTAGACCAATTGCAGTCTTTAAACAAGCTAAAAACACAATGAAAGTTAGCATAATGTAACCGAATTTTCCTAAGTAATGATAACTTACCTTTGATAGGATTACTGCACCATTGTTCTCCCCTTTCAAAATTCCCGATGAAGTATTGCCTATGAAAGCAAGAAAACCGTATATTATAGACATTGCAACAAGGCATACCAGACCAGCTTTTAAGGTTTCCTTAGCAATATTTTTCGCATTTTTCACTCCAAGTTGCTTAACTGCCGAAATAATTATTATCGCGAAAGCTAAAGAAGCTGGTGCATCCATTGTATTATATCCATCAATTATCCCTTTTGCAAAAGGGTTATTTACATATTTTTCTTGCATGTATCCAGTACCTAAACCAGCCATTGGTTTAATTATAGAAAACACTATAAGTACTGATAAAAGCAATATAAATATTGGTGTCATATACTTTCCTATAGTATCTATTAGCTTAGATCTTTTAACCGAAAATTCTAGGACTAAAATAAAAAATACCACAGAAAATACAAGTAATCCTATAGTCTTGTCAATATTGTAAGGCCCTGCAAATCCTACTTCAAATGAAACAGTTGCAGTTCTTGGAATTGCAAAACCAGGACCAATAGCCAAGTATAAAATTATTGTAAAAGCATAGGCAAAGAAAGTCCCACCAGGTCTTGATAACTCAAACAAGTTATCACTATCTGTTAGGGATGCTGATACAACCCCCAGAATAGGAAGTCCTACAGCTGATAAGATAAAGCCAATACTTACAGGCAAAACATTCCCACCAGAGCCATAACCAAGCTCTAAGGGAAAAATTAAATTTCCAGCCCCAAAAAATAAGCCAAATAGTAGGGAACCTACCAACAAAATTTCCTTAAATTGTAAATTTTTTCTCATAACTTTTCCTTGTTTTTTGTATCATTCTACCAAAAAAGAAGAATAATTCAATATTCTTCTTTATGAAATAAATATTTTATCTGTTTTAAAGATAAATTCTATTGTATAATATTTCAGATATTTTCTCAAAACCACAGACTTCCACTTCAGTAAATCTATTAAGGTTAGGGGAATCTAGGTCAATCAAACAAACGACTTCATCTTCGACATATATTGGAATTACAAGCTCCGATGCTGAATTACTATCACATACAATATGGTCAGAAAACTTACTAACATCATCTACCTTAACTATTTCTCTATCCCTATAAGCTTTAGCACAAACTCCCTTATCAAAGCTAAGTCTTGTACAAGCTGGAAGACCCTGAAAAGGTCCGAGAATCAATTCATCTTCCCCTACAAGATAAAAGCCCGCCCAGTTCAAATCTTTTATAATCGCCATTATAAATGATGATATATTGCTCATTAAAGCTATAGCATTATCTTCATCACTTGCTTGAATTTTTACAAAATTTATTAACTCTTCCATCCTATCTTTATCATCAAGACTAGCAATTCCCTTAATCTCAAAGCTCATTTATAGACTCTCTACATATTTTTTAACATCAGGCCCAACTAGAATTTCACCATCATCAGTAAATAAAATTGGTCTTTTTACAATCATTCCATCTGTAGCTAAGAGGTCGTATTTCTCATCTAAACTCATATCTTTAAGTCTATCTTTTAGATTTTCTTCCCTATAAATCTTTCCTGAAGTATTAAAAAATCTTTTAATATCATAGGAAGTTTTCTCATGCCATTTTTTTATCTCATCTCTACTAGGATTTTCATCCTTAATATCCCTTAGGTCATAAGCAATATTTTTATCATCTAACATTTTTTCGATTCCCTTACAGGTTAAACATCTCTTATAACAAATTAATTTCATTTATTTTCTCCTTTTAAATAATCATAGGTTACGCTCGCCATTGCAGTAGGTCCATAAACTATGGAATCTTCATTAAAAACAGCTCTTCCATTATGAAGTGGATATGCTTCTCCCTGATTCGGTTTACAACCTACCATCATCATAAGTGATGGAATATTTTTAGCAACATTTGCAAAATCATCACTAGCGGTTACTGGTTCGCATTTATCAAATATGGCAAAATCACCATTTTCTTCTTTTACTCGACTCAAGGTTTTTATTGCATCATCATAGAAATCTCTATCATTGACTATCGCTGGTACATCAGAGAGTATTTCAAAACTTGCCTCTGCTCTATAAGCTTTAGCAATGTATTTAGCTATCTCTGGTATCCTTTCTTGGATATGCCTTTTACTTTCCTCATGGTAGGTTCTTGTAGTTCCTTCAACTATAGCGGTATCTGGTATTATATTTGGGGCTGAGCCTGCCTGAATGTGACCTGTTGTTAGAACTGCTCCTTTGGTAAAAGATAGCTCTCTCGAAACAATTTCTTGAAGTCCATTTACAATCTGGCTGCCTACAAAGGCTGTATCTACACCATTTTCTGGCATAGCACCATGGCATGAATATCCCTTAATATTTATTCTGAAATTATTATTAGAAGTTGCCATAGGTCCTTCTTTTATATATATACCCAGTTCTCTTGTAGTATCCATGTGAACCATCACAGCTCTTTGAACCTTCGGATTTTCAAGAATGCCAGCTTCAATCATTTTTTCAGATCCCTTTAAAATCTCTTCTGCTGGTTGAAACATAAGTTTTACAGTACCATCTAGCTCAGCCTCAAGTTCTTTCAAAATTTTGGCTGTGCCCAAAAGCATGGCAGTGTGGAAATCGTGACCGCACATATGAGAGCATTGGTTCTTAGATTTAAAGCTTAAATCTGCTTCTTCAACTATTGGAAGAGCATCCATATCTGCCCTTAATAGTATTGTTTTATCTCCTTTACCAAGGGTTGCAAGAATCGAATTTTCAATTGGAGATGTATAGGAAATACCTAGCTTGTCAAGTTCATCTTTGACAAGAGCCGTTGTTTTTGGTAGGTCAAAGCCTATTTCTGGATTTTCATGAATTCTTCTTCTAATATCCACCATATATTCCTTAATCTCATTTGATTTTTTATAAAAATTCATATAAACCTTCTTTCTAAAATTATTATACTGCAAAATAAAAAAGACTATCTTATTTTATAGATAATCTTTTAAATTAATCAAGCCAGTCTCTTATTGCCCCAATAGAAAAGAGATATTGCCCCAGGTCCTATATGGGTTCCAATAGTTGGTCCAAAATTGCTTATTTTGACTTTTCCCTTTGTATTAGGGAAACTTTCTTCAACTGCATTCTTAATTTCATTGGCAAATTCTATATTGCTAGCGTGAGTTATAAACACATAATCATTATAATCTCTTTGTCCTATTGCGTTTTTCTCCATTCTTTTTAGCAAGGTAGTTACGAGTTTTTTCTTTGTTCTAATTTTTGCAGTGACTTCCATATGCCCAGTATCATCCATCTCAATCAAGGGACATATTCTAAGAAGATTTCCAATATTTGCAGAAGCTTTAGAAATTCTACCTCCCCTAGCAAGATATTCCAAATTTTCATTGCTTGTATAGCTAATAACTCTTAAATAATTATCATCTACCCACTTACATATTTCCTCATAGCTCTTGCCCACTTGCTTTAATTCGACAAGTTTTACGACAAGTAATCCGACTCCAGCTGATGCCATTTTTGAATCCACTGGATGAATTGTTCTATCAGGAAATTCTTCCTTTAATATTTCAACTGCTTGAACAAGACAGGTGTACTGAACTGAAAGTCCAGATGACAGGCATACATGGATAATATCATAACCTTTCTTTAGAAGTTTTCTAAAATACTCTAAATATTCTTCTGTATTTATTGCAGATGTGCTTGGTGATGAGCCATTTTCCATATTCTTATAAAAAGTTTCCATATCTAGGCTCTGACCAAAATCATCTTGGAATATTTTACCATTAAGTTCATAATTTGAATTAATTATACTTACGCCAAGTTGATTGACATATGTAGGCGATAAATCCATTATAGACTCAGAACTTATAATAAAATCAGTCATAAATCCTCCTTCTGATTTCTAATAACTATTTATATTTTACCATATTAATTGTGCTACTAAAAATATATAATTTTATATAAGCTCTTTTATTGAATGAAAAAAAGCTACCTCACAAAGGAGATAGCTTTCAAAAATAGTAATTAATTTGTTCTTCTTGCATGACTTTCTTCGTAGCCATTTTCTGCTAATACTTGATAAATTTGATTTCTATGGTCTTTGTTGTATGTTTCAGCTATAATTCTTACTACTGCATGGTCAAAACCAACAGTTTCTGCAGATTTAAACTGATCTATATCCTTTATATTTGCACCTTGGTCTTTAATTATTTCAAGTAACCTAATTAGTTCACCAGGCTTATCTGAAATTGTAGTTGTGATTTCACAAAGTCTTCCAGTTTTAAATAAACCTTGGTTAATAATTTGTGCAATTGTATTTATATTAATATTTCCACCGCTTAAAACTGCACATACTTTACCATCTGAGAAGTCATACTTCTCTGCCAATACAGCTGCAACAGATGAAGCACCTGCTCCCTCAGCGCTTACCTTGCTTTCTTCAAGAAGTCTAAGGATAGCGTTGGTAATTTCATCTTCTGAGACTGTAACAATTTCATCTACATATTTTTGAACTAGGTCAAATGTTATTTCACCTGGTTTTTTTACAGCTATACCATCTGCCATTGTATTTGCAGAATCAAGGGTTACAATCTTTCCAGCCTTTCTTGAGGCTAGCATTGATGCAGCATTTTCTGGTTCTACTCCGATAATTTTCACATCTGGTTTTAATGACTTAACAGCTAGAGCTATACCAGCTATAAGTCCACCACCACCTATTGGAACTACAATATATTTTACATCTGGGAGTTGCTCTAGTATTTCAAGTCCTATTGTTCCTTGGCCACATAACACATATTCATCATCGAAAGGTGCAACGTAAGTTAAATCCATCTCTTTTTGTAATTCATAAGCTCTTGCTTGGGCATCATCAAAAGTTCCATCTACTATTATAACTTCTCCACCATATCCTCTTGTAGCTTCGATTTTTGAAAGTGGAGCTATTGATGGTATACAAATATAGGATTTAATTCCTTGTTTTGTAGCAGATAGAGCTACACCTTGGGCATGATTTCCAGCAGAGCATGATATTACTCCCTTAGCTGCTTGTTCTTTGGTTAGGTGGGCAATCTTGTTGAAGGCACCTCTTAATTTGAAAGAGCCTGTTTTTTGCAAATTTTCCATCTTGATATATAGGTTTTCGCCCATTCTTGATGCTGTATAAATTGGTGTTTTTTCAATGTTTCCATCTAGAATTTGTCTAGCTTCTTTAATCATTTCTAAATTTGCTGTCATAATTTACCTCTTATTTTATTTTTGCCATATTTTTATAAGCTTCTAGCCTTTCCCTTGATGCTTCTTCAGCTTCTGCATATAATTGGTCAGCCGTTTCTGGGAAAGCTTTTTTCAATGATGCGTAACGTACTTCTCCTTGAAGGAATTCTTGGAAGGATTCTTGAGGTTCCTTGGAATCGAGTACAAATGGATTTTTTCCATATATGGAGAGGAGTGGATTAAATCTCCATAAATGCCAATAACCACTAGCTACAGCTTCTTTTTCTCTTCTTTGAGTTTTCCCCATTCCTGCCTTAATTCCATGGTTAATACATGGAGCGTAGGCTATTATTAATGATGGACCTGGATAACTTTCTGCTTCCTTTATAGCTTTTAATGTTTGTGCTTGATTTGCTCCCATAGCTACCTGAGCAACGTAAACATAGCCATAAGTAGTCATCATTAGACCCAAGTCTTTCTTTCTAACTTTCTTTCCTGAAGCCGCAAACTTAGCTACAGCTGCAAGTGGTGTTGCCTTTGAGCTCTGACCACCTGTGTTTGAATATACTTCAGTATCGAATACTATTATATTAATGTCCTCTCCACTTGCTAGAACGTGATCTACTCCAGAAAAACCTATATCATAAGCCCAACCATCACCTCCAAATATCCATTGACTCTTCTTAATTAAGTAGTCTTTAAGTGCCACAATTCTATCAATAATTTTGTTAGCTTCTTCATTATCTGTTTTATTTCCAAGTAAGGAAATAATTTTGCTTGCTGCTTTTTTACTTAATTCAAACTTTGTATTGTTTTCTAACCATTCACTGAAAGCATCATTTAATGGTGAGGATAGATGGAGGTTCAAAAATTTCTTCATTAGGTTTTCTAAGGCAATCTTATTAGCCTTACTAGCTAGTAGCATACCATAGCCATATTCCGCAGCATCTTCAAAGAGGGATGATGCCCAAGCAGGACCTTCTCCATTTTTATTTGTGCAATAAGGCATTGATGGAACAGATGAACCCCAAATTGAAGAGCATCCAGTCGCATTTGAAATAATCTGATGGTCTCCATATAGTTGGGTTATAAGTTTAGCATAAGGTGTTTCTCCACAACCAGCACATGCTCCAGAAAATTCAAGGAGAGGTCTTGAAAATTGTGAATTCTTAACATTATTTGCTTCTATTTCGTCATCTTTATAACCAACTACTTTATGCGCATACATCCAATTATTTGCTTGCTTTTCAATTTGTCCATCAATTGGTTTCATTTCCAAAGCTTTTGTTGGAGCAGGGCAAACATCTACACAATTGCCACATCCCATGCAATCATATGGAGAAACTTGAATTCTAAACCCATAATTTTCAAATCCCTTTCCTATAGCTTTCTTTGCCTCAAAACCTTCAGGAGCATTTTCTTTATCTTTTTCATCTATCAAGAATGGTCTGATTGTTGCGTGTGGGCAGACAAATGAACATTGGTTACATTGGATACAATTTTCCATTTTCCATTCTGGAACAAATAAAGCGATTCCTCTTTTTTCATATTGGCTGGTTCCTGCCATATAATGACCATCATCGTATGGCAAATAACTTGACACTGGAAGGTCGTCTTCGTGTAGATTAATTATTGGTTTTACCA
This sequence comes from uncultured Anaerococcus sp., assembly GCF_947253225.1. Taxonomy (GTDB): domain Bacteria; phylum Bacillota; class Clostridia; order Tissierellales; family Peptoniphilaceae; genus Anaerococcus. Next base: position 9,435 of record NZ_CAMXYR010000009.1, read on the forward strand.
TATTTCTAATGAATTCCGGATCATCAATGTTATCTACTTTAGCCTCTACTTTTAGGCTCTTCCAAGATTTAGGAATTTCAATTTCAACAAGCTCTTCCCTAGTTCTATCTACAGCCATATTGTTCATATCGACAATATTTTGTCCTTTCATTCCATAAGAAGATTGAATAGAATCCTTCAAGTATTTAATAGCATCTTCTATCGGCAAAACTTTTGATAAAATAAAGAAAGCAGTTTGTATAACCATATTCGTCCTATGGCCAAGTCCCACTTCTTGGGCAATCTTTGAAGCATTTACTGTATAAAACTTTATATTCCTAGTAGCAATATCTTTTTTCATTTTATTTGGTATATGCTCTTCGAGTTCTTCCTTATCCCAAATTGTATTAAGTAGGAATATACCACCATTTTTCAAGTTTTTAGTTAAATCGTATTGTCTAACATAGGCTTGAGGAGAGCATGAGACAAAATCAGCCTCATCAATCAAATAAGCAGCATGGATTGGATTTGGAGAAAAACGCAAGTGGGATAGGGTTAGACCATTGCTCTTCTTGGCATCATAATCAAAATATCCTTGAGCAAATAAGTTTGTATTATCCCCTATAATCTTTATAGCATTTTTGTTAGCTCCAACTGTACCATCTCCACCGTTGCCCCAAAATACGCATCTACTTGTCTTACCATCATCTATAACAAATGATTTGTCTACTTCAATAGATGTGTGCATAACATCATCATCTATTCCAACTGTGAAATGATTTTTAGGATTGGAGCTTGCAAGATTATCGAATACAGCCTTAAAGTGAGCTGGATTTGTATCCTTTTGTCCTAACCCATATCTACCACCAATAACAAGAGACTTCCTGTCAGATTTTGACAATACCTCAACAACATCTAGGTATAAAGGCTCCCCAATTGAACCCTTTTCCTTAGTCCTATCTAAAACAGCAATTCTTTCTACAGTTTCTGGAATAACTCTTAATAGATGCTCAGCAGAAAATGGTCTATAAAGATGAACCTTAACTAGACCTACTTTTCTACCTTCTTCATTGAGTCTTTCAACTGTTTGGCTAATTGTATCTGTTCCTGAACCCATTGCAACAATAATATCGGTAGCTTGTGGATGTCCAACATAGTTAAATAAAGAATAATCAGTTCCAATTTTTTCATTGATTTTATTCATATAATATTCAACTATAGATGGTAACTCAGCGTAAGCTTTATTTTGGGCTTCAGTTCTTTGGAAGTAGCCTCCCTTTTCAAATACACCACGCATTGTTGGCCTATGAGGAGAAAGGGAATCGTTTTTAAAGGCATCAATCGCTTCATAATCTACTAAATCCTCAAATTGTTCATAGTCCCAAACTTCAATTTTTTGAATTTCATGGCTTGTTCTAAAACCGTCAAAGAAATTAACAAAAGGAATTCTAGCCTTAATTGCTGCAAGATGTGCTACTGGAGAAAGATCCATAATTTCTTGAACAGAGCCAGATGCGAGCATGGCAAAACCAGTTTGTCTACCTGCCATAACATCTTGGTGATCCCCATACATATTTATAGTACATGTTGAAATAGAACGAGCTGCAACATGAAATACTGCTGGAAGTCTTTCACCTGCCATCTTAAACATATCAGGTATCATTAACAAGAATCCTTGGCTGGCTGTATATGTAGAAGTAAGTGCACCTGCTGCCAAAGATCCATGAACAGCTCCAGCAGCCCCTGCTTCGTGTTGCATTTCCGTTACTGAAACCTCATTACCAAATAAATTTTTTCTACCTTGCGCTGCCCACTTGTCAATAAATTCAGGCATTGGTGAAGATGGAGTGATTGGATAAATTGCTGCAACATCACTAAAGGCATAGGATACATGAGCCGCTGCTGTATTTCCGTCCATTGTTTTCTTTTTTCTAGTAATTGTCATAACATCTCCTTATCTATGTAATAAGCGGAAAAATAGAACTCTAAAAAGAGTCCTATCTTAACTTTTGACTATTAAACTAGCTCATTGATATATGCTTCATTTGCTTTTTTGTCTAATTTAAATCCACTTATCTTGTTAACTATACAAGCTATAGCTGCATCACCAGAGATGTTGCAAGCTGTACCAAATGAATCTTGAGCTACATATAGGGCGATAATCAAAGCTGTCATTGGTTCAGTAAATCCCAGCATAGATTGCAATATACCTAGTGCCGCCATAACTGCACCACCTGGCACACCTGGAGCTGCAACCATTGTTACACCAAGCATAAGAATGAATGGGAACATATGGTGAATAGTTACATCTCCACCTTGTAACATCAATATTGACATAGCACAAGAAGTCAATGTAATTGTAGAACCCGAAAGGTGAATTGTCGCACAAAGAGGAATAACAAAATCAGCTATACCTTTATTTACACCCATCTTATATGTTTGTCTTAATGTTACAGGAATAGTAGCTGCTGAAGATTGAGTACCAACTGCTGTCATGTAGGCTGGGAATATATTTTTAATTTTATCAAATGGACTTCCACCACCTATAGAACTTGCTAATGAATATTGAATCAAAATTGTTAACCAGTGAAGTATTATAACCATAATAAATACTTTAGAGAAAACAGATAATACAACAAATACTGTTCTTTGGTAAGCCATATTTGCGAAAATACCAGCTATATGGATTGGTAGTAATGGAATAACTATTGATGAAATTAGTTTTGTGATTATATCAGAAAACTCATGCACAACTTTCTTGAGTACTTCACCCTTACAAGCAGCAATTCCAACACCAAGTATAAAGGATATAATAAGTGCAGTAGTTACGCTAAAAATAGGATCCATTGGAGATTCAAAGAATGGTTCCAAAACTCTACCTGTGTTTTGATCAGGATTGAAGTTAATTGCACCCTTTGTAATAAAGTTTGGCAATACAAAACTTCCAGTAAAATATGTAGCGGTACCAAAAATTATTGTTGATAAGTAAGCGATACCTGCTGTAATTGCTAGTGTCTTTCCTGCTCCATTTCCTAAGTCTGCTATTCCAGGAATTACGAATCCCATAATAATTAATGGAATAACAAAGTTTAGGAAGTTACCAAATAAACCATTGAAGGTAATAAGTACTCTAACAATAATAGCTGGCCCAAAAAGACCGATTAATATACCTGCAATGATGGCTATAATAAGCCTTGGCAATAAACCTAATTTTTTCATTTCTTCCTCCTAAATGAAATTGATCCTAGGATCAATTTAATAATATCAGATATACGTTTTCATGTCAATATTTTAATTGTTTTCAACTTTAACCATTTATGTTTTATCGGCGGAGTTCATTAGTAGATTTTTTATAAATATTTTTATGCTAACGTTTTCTATTGTAGAACTTATTTTGGTCTTTTTAAAAATACCATTATTCATAAATAAAAAAACGTTTTGAGTATACTTGAATAATATTTACTATATTTGATTTTTATGAATTAAAAAATTCCTATGACATAAAAAGGATGTAGCTATAATTTACGAGCTTACATCCTTGATAAAAATATTCTATTTTAAAATCAATTGCCATCCATAAAAATCCTATGAGTAACCATAGCCTTTTAAAATGATTTATTTAAAATATCCTTTAAGGTCTTTGCAGATTCGTGCATCCTTTCATTTTCTGTATCTGTTAGTGGAACTTCAATTACCCATTTAGCTCCGTCCTTACCAACTACCGTAGGGACTCCTATATATATATCCTTTAGACCGTATTCTCCATCAAGATAAGATGATGTTGAAAATACAGCATTTTCATCATTGATAATTGATTCAACTATTCTTGCAAGAGCCATTCCAATTCCATAGAAGGTAGCACCTTTTTTCTTAATTATCTCATAGGCAGCATTTTTGGTTTTCTCAAATGTATTTAATAAGGCTAGCTCATCAACTCTGCTATTTGACCTAACCCATTCATAGATTGGAAGTCCACCTATGTTTGTGTGTGACCATACGGCAAATTCACTATCACCATGTTCGCCCATTATATATGCATCCACACTCCTTGGATCAATTCCAATTAGAGATGCTATCTCTTTTTTGAATCTTGATGAATCAAGTGTTGTACCTGTACCTATAACTTTGCTTGCAGGAAATCCAGAGAACTTCCATGTGGCATAAGTTAGAATATCAACTGGGTTGCTAGCTACTAGAAAAATACCATCAAATCCTGAATCAACAACTTTTTTTACCATATCCTTGAATATTGATAGGTTTTTCCCAACTAAATCGAGTCTAGTTTCTCCATCCTTTTGAGGAATACCAGCTGTAATTACAACTACTTCTGCATCTTTGCAATCTTCATATTCTGCCTTGTAAATATCCTTAGGCTTAGTGAAGCTTAAAACATCCGATAGATCCATCGCATCTCCCTCGGCCTTTGCTTCATTGATATCTATAATGCCTAATTCTCTTCCAATACCAAGAACTGTACTAGCATATGCAAAAGATGAGCCTACAGCTCCATCTCCAATTAAAATAATTTTACTATCTTTCATAAAAGTCTCCTTAATTTATAGTCTAGTCTTTTACTAGGATATTATTATTGTACTCCTAATTTTATCCAAGGAAAATATTTATTTTGATTTTGCATTTCTTCTGTCTATTGCACCGAGAGCTATGAAAGAATAAAGTATCCAATTACCTTTGGCAAAGGCAGTATATTTAGGAACCCAGACTGATGCATATTTCTGCTTGTAGTTCCTAAGTCCCTTGAAAGAATAAAACTTATTACCATGTTTATAGATAAGATAAGCTATTCTTTCAGACAGGTAAGCAGATTTATTTATACCAACATTAGAAAGTGGAGCCATACCTAGGTTAAAATACTTGTATGAATTTTCTTGACCATAAAGATATAAGTTAAGAAAGAGGAAATCCATCATAGAGTTGACATTCTTTTCCATATCATAGCGCATTAAGTCGATGCTAAGAACCTCATCGTTTTTATCTGGCATAATGTTAGTAAATGCCGTAATATCTCCATTGCTATCAAAAACAACTGCAATGTCTGATTTACTTAGGTAGTATCTATCAAAAAATCCTAAGGAAAATCCTTTTTCATCTCTCCCATCAAGCCAAGAATCAGAAATCTCCTCAAGTTTGTCCATAAAATCATCCAGATAAGGAGGTTTCATAATTTCAAAAGTGTAACCATCTTTTTTAAACCTATTTAGTATATTTCTCTCTGTAGATTTTTTCCTTCCTGCTAGAGAAAAAGTTTCAAGGTCTACAAGTGCATTTTCACCAAATTTCATGAAATCATAGCCATAATCATGAAGAGAGAGGGTAAACTTTTCACCAACTTCATAGAATATTGGGCTTAGGCCTGACCTTATGCATGAATTGTTAAAATCAAATAGGGCATCACCTATATCTTCTTCTTTACCAAAAGGCTCTCCCATTACAATAGCTTTGTTATTTATTACCCCGTATTGAAAGGCTACAGTTTCCTCCCCATCTTTGTTTTTATAAAAATATATATATTTATCGTCTAAAAATGCTAGACCAGATGCTAGAGATTGCTTACTTCCATATTTATCAATCATCTTCTCTAGTTCACCAAGATTGGTATATTCTTCAATTCCTTTTCCTTTTTTCATGTAGGCGAATATTAACTTAGCAAATAATGTAAGGACTAGTATTGCTAAAATTAGGTAAATCCATCTATATGTAAGAATATAGGTTGAATAATTTTTTCTTTTGTTTATATTAATTATATAGAAAAAACCTAATGCAAAAAACAGTATAAAGTCTATACTCATCTTTTCCCAGCTATAAATGAACCTATCTTTATTAAGGACATCTCTAGTATAATAAGCCAATAGCATTATTATAAGAAGAGGAAAAACTGACATGAAGTTTTCACCACTTGCTATCAAAAATACAAAGGCTACTACTCCTGTAGCTATCAATAGTTTCAAGGATTTTTTTTGTTTATCAAATGATAGCCTAGATAGGATTAGAAAAATAAATCCCAATACTAAATCAGCACTTATCATTATCAATGTCATAGTCAAAACTGGTTTTGAATAATTTGCAAAATCCTCAAAGTAATCAAATGCTATAACCGTAAATATTAAATAGAATCCATAAATCCCAACAAACAAGCTGTTAATTTTTTGAATAAATTCTTTGCTGGTCCTTAATGCATAGTCGCCATATTTCTCCCTTACGTTTTTAAGGAAGTCTTTAGATAAGTATATAACTCCACCGAACACACCTATGGCTAGAACTAGAAGAGCAAAGTTGATATGCCTATCCTTGGTCGACTCTCCAATTATAAATGTAAGTAAGCCCAATAACACCAAAGACATAAAGGCTCGCAGTTTGTTTTTATTGTATAAATTATTCACTTATTCCTCCTTCAAAAATTTGATAACCAACTTGTTAAATAGACCTGGCTTAATTCTTGCGAATTTATGTCCTACTTTTTTAACAATTATAAGTTTACAATTATCTATATACTTTGTTATATTCTTAACATGGCCTAACCTTATCAAATCCCTAGAACCAACAAGTATAAGTACATTGTTTCTAATATCAGAAAGATCCTCCCTATTAACCTTCAAATCCTTTAGAAGCAAAGATGCCACTCTCTTATTTCTTTTGAAAAATGGAAGTATATTCCAAAATATATTTTCACAAATACTTAATATTTTGCTAAATAACTTAGTCCCGTCAAATCTTGTGTTTGGTGCATTTAGAATTAATTTATTAACTAAGGTTGGATACTTTATACTAAAAACTAGGGCGAGATTTGCACCATCGGAAAACCCAAGAAGGTGGGATTTTTTGATACCGAGTTTTTCAAAAACTTCATTTAAGTCATTGGCCATAAGGTCAAAGGTCAATTTATCTTTTGTATTTCCACTTCTTCCATGATCTCTAAAATCTATAAGATAAAGATGAAAATTTTTAGAAAGCTCTCCTAAGTTGTATTCAAAATAGGAGCTATCTCCTCCATTACCATGGAGAAGAAATAGATTCTCCCCTCTTCCAACTTCCTCATAGAAGATATCGGTCTTATCTTTTAATTTAATCATTCCCTTTTTCATAAAAACCTCTGTATATTTATTATACCAGCCTTTTATGTATTTAATTTTAATTTTGCTAGTTTGCTTTCAGGGATGAAAAAAGCACAACAAATTGTAAGTTGTGCTTTAATTTATATTCCTAGATATGCTGCTTTCACATCTGGGTCAGACTTAAGTGATTCTGCACTACCCTCTTTTACTATTCGTCCTGTTTCAAGAACATATCCCCTATCAGCAACTTCAAGAGCTAGATTTGCATTTTGTTCAACTAATAGAATTGTTGTTTTGTCTTTTTTTAAAAGGGCTATAGTATCAAATATTTTATCAACAAATAAAGGAGATAACCCCATTGATGGTTCATCGAGAAGTAAAACTTGAGGCCTTGTCATAAGAGCTCTTCCCATTGCTAACATCTGTTGTTCGCCTCCTGAAAGTGTTCCAGCTTCTTGCTTTCTTCTTTCCTTGAGGACTGGAAAAAGTTGATAAATCTTATCCATCTCAATTTTATCTTCTTCCTTAGTAGAGTTGACAGATACTCCTCCAAGAGTCAAATTATCTTCAACGCTAATTCCCTTAAAAACCCTCCTACCTTCTGGAACTTGAGCTATACCAAGTCTTGTTCTTTTGAAGGCCTTTTGTTTTAATATAGAGTTATTATTAAAGGTTATTTCACCAGCCTTAATTGGTAGAAGTCCCGAAATTGCTTGTAGAGTTGTTGTCTTTCCTGCACCATTAGCTCCTATCAATGAAACAACTTCTCCCTTATTAACTTCAAGGCTTACTCCCTTAATCGCATGGATATTTCCGTAATATACATTCAAATCTTCAACTTTTAAAAAACTCATAGCCTAGCTCCTTCCGCTTCCCAAATAAGCTGTTATTACATCTTCATTATTGATTACTTCTTTAGGATTGCCCTTAGCTAAGATTTCTCCATGATTTAAAACAATTAGCCTTTCAGAAATTCCAAGGACAAGGTTCATGTCATGCTCTATCAAAAGAACTCCTATATTAGTTTTATCCCTTATCATTTTTATTGCTTTCATCAAGTCTTTAGTTTCTGTATCATTCATTCCTGCAGCTGGCTCATCTAATAATAAAAGTTTTGGTCTTGTAGCCATAGCTCTAGCAATTTCTAATTTTCTCTGAGCTCCATAAGGAAGAGAACCAGCAAAGGCTCTAAAATATTTCTCTAAATCAAAAACCCTAAGAATTTCCTTAGCTTTTTCACTTGCATCCTTTTCTTCACGCCAGTATTTTGGAAGTCTAAACATTCCAGCAAAAACGCCATACTCCATATATTGGTTCATCGCTAATTTTACATTGTCGAGGACTGTTAGGTTATCAAAAAGCCTTATATTTTGAAAAGTTCTTGCCACACCTTCTTTAGAAAGTTTATCTGGTCTTAACCCATTCACTCTTTTTCCATCGAGGATTATATCTCCTTCTGTTGGAGTATATACACCAGAAAGCATATTAAATAAAGTAGTCTTCCCTGCTCCATTTGGTCCAATAAGTCCAAGTAGCTCTCCTTTTTTCATAGTGAAATCTACTCCGTTTACCGCTTTTAGACCCCCAAAAGAGATGCCCAAATTTTTAACTTCCAATAAATTTTCATTATTTATCATTTTCAACATCTCCTTTTTTATATTTGTCAATCTTCAAGAATTTTCTTATTGAGAATTCTTTCCTTCCTAAGAGACCTTGAGGTCTAAAAATCATAACTAAGATTAATATTACAGCATAGATAACCATTCTCCACTCAGCTAACGGTCTTAAAACTTCTGGTAAAATTGTAAGACCTATTGATGAAATTATAGCACCTGTTATTGAACCTATTCCTCCAAGAACAACCATAACCAAATAGTCAAAGCTCTTATTGTAGTTAAATATAGTAGCAGCAATTACACCAAAACTTTGTGCATATAAGGCTCCTGCAATACCTGCAAAAACCGCAGAAAGGGTAAAGGCAAATGTTTTATATTTAGTTATATTAATTCCACACGCCTCTGCAGCTAGTTCATTATCTCTTATAGATAAAACCGCCCTACCATGTCTGCTATCTGCGTAGGTGAATATCATAGCTATGATAAATACAGCCACAAAGAAAAATATTGCAAAAGATTGAATTGTTGGTATCCCCGCCATACCTTGAGCTCCACCTGTTATACCAACATTTTCTATTACTACTCTTATGATTTCTCCAAAAGCTAGAGTAACTATGGCTAGATAATCACCTCTAAGCCTTAGAATTGGAAGCCCAATCAAGAAACCAAAAAATCCTGCAACAATAGCTGCCAAAACAAGGCTTACCAAAAATCCTAAAAATCCAGTAAGCACACCTGTTTTAAGGAAAATTCCAGCTGTATAGGCACCAAGTGCCATAAAGCCTGCATGACCTAAGTTTACTTGCCCAAGGACACCTACTGTTAGGTTTAGGCTCGTTGCCATTATCATATTTATACAAATCATTGTTAGGATACTTTCCCAATACCTGCTTATAATTCCCATATTTATCATAATTTGAAGGCAAAGAAATAAAGCAAGGACTAGGAGAGTTGAAATTATATATGAAAGTCTTTTTTCTTTTGACATATCACACCTTCTCCTTTTCTAGTTTTCCAAACAAACCATTTGGCTGAATTAACAATACTAAAATCAAAACCATAAACACAATGGCATCTGCATAAGCACTTGATAGGTAGGCTCGTGTCAAAACTTCTATCATACCAAGAATTAATCCTCCAATTACTGCTCCAGGTATTGATCCAATTCCTCCAAGCACTGCTGCTGTAAAAGCTTTAATTCCTAACATGGACCCCATAAAGGGTTGGATTTGTGGGTAACTTGATACATATAAAACTGAAGCAACGCCAGCTAGGGCAGAACCAATTGCAAAAGTCATAGTCATTACTTTGTTCACATTTATACCTACAAGTTCACTTGCCCCATAGTCCTCGCTTACAGCCAGCATTGACTTGCCGAGCTTGGTATTATTGATAAACACATTTAATAAATAAGTTAGAATAATTGTAGATACTATCGTTATAATAGTTGCAAATGATAGGTGCACTCCACCAAAAGTTAATGACTTTTGAGGAAATATAGCTGGTATAGGTTTAGCTGATGATGTAAATATTTTCACAAATAAATTTTGCAAAAATAAGCTCACACCAATTGTTGTTATTAAAAGCGAAACTGGAGTTGAATTTCTCAACGGTCTATACGCAACCCTTTCAATAGTTATTCCAAGAACTGTACATACCACTACAGCAGGAATAAAAGTTAGACATAAAGGCAAGCCCATATTGAAGGCTGCTGTTTGGATGGCAAGTGATATAGTGTAAGAGCCAACCATAATTACATCCCCATGGGCGAAGTTTACAAGTTTAGCTATACCATAAACCATGGTATAACCAAGGGCAACTAGGGCATAAATACTACCTAGTTGGAGCCCATTAAATAACTGAGTTATAAAATCCATATTTTCTCTCTTTCTTATCTAGGAGCTACAGTCGAATCAAATTTGTATACTCCATTTTCTATTCTCATTATTGAAGCTGGCTTTTGAGGGTTATTATTCTCATCAAATTTAAAATGTCCAGTAATTCCATCAAAATCTATGGCATTTAACGCCTTAATTCTATCATCATTTGTATCACTAGAAGACTTTTCAAAGGCTTCTTTAATCATATAAACTGTATCAAAACCTAGAGCAGAAAATGCAGTTGGATCTTCCTTGTAGACCTCCCTGTATTTTTTAACAAAGTCCGCTACTTTTGGATTTGTATCTTCTATAGAAAAATGGTTAGTAAAATATGACTTATCAATAATTCCCATACTTGATTTATCCATAGTCTTAATCAATCCATCCCAACCATCTCCTCCAAGAAAAGTTGCCTTAATCCCTGCATCTCTTGCTTGAGGAGTAATTAGAGCAAGCTTTTCATAATACTCTGGAATTAACAAAACATCAGGTTTCTTCTTTGCAAGGCTAGTAAGTTGAGCCTTGAAATCTGTATCATTTTCTCCATAAGATTCCTTGCCAACAACTTCTAATCCAAGCTCCTTGACTTTTTTCTCAAATGCATCTGCGATTCCTGTAGAATAATCGGAAGAAGAATTTAATAAAATTCCACACGTTTTTGCCTTAAGGCTATCTTTAGCAAAGATTGCAAGCAAATCTCCTTGGTAAGGATTAGTAAAGCAAGTTCTAAAGACATTTTTCTTGCCAGCAGTAATATTTTCCTCTGTACCAGTAGGTGTTATAACAGGAATACCATCTTTTTGGCTAGCCTCTGCTATTGCATTTGATGGTGATGATGTGTTGGTGCCAATAACAGCCTCGCAACCACCTTCTACTAATTTATGGTAGCTTGTTACAGAATCAGTTAACTCTCCCTTATCATCTAAAGAATCTAGAACTATTTGTTTGCCCTTAATTCCTCCATTTTTATTAATTTCATCTACAGCCATCTTAATCCCGTTTACTGTAGAAGTCCCATAATTTGAATACTGACCAGTCAAAGGAAAAGTTGACCCTATTTTTATTGTTGAATCATCCTTTTTACTATCCTTCTTGTTTCCAGTACATGATGTAAACATTGCCATAGCCACAACTACCATAGTTACAAATTTCTTTTTATTTTTCATTTTTTCCTCCATATTTTGGTAGAAAAAAACCTCCGTCTTTTCTACCTTAGTAGAAGAGACGAAGGGACTTATTATTTAAAACCATCTCCGCGGTACCACTCTTCTTCATCTTATGATGCACTCTGCTCAAATTAATGAATAACTCTGTAACGGGAGTTCCCGATAACGCCTACTATTAGTTCAACGTTCAGCTCACTGGCTAGTTTCTAAGATTTTATTTAGTATCTTCCACCAACCGATACCTCTCTGAAAAATAAAATTCTTATACTTCTCCACTTCATTGCTTTTTCTGTATTATATGCCCCAGATTTTACTTTGTCAATAATTTTTTAAATAATAATAATTTAATTTGTATAATTTATTATTTTATTAAGATATATAACTCTTATTTATTAGAATAAATTATTGTTATAATCTTTTCCTAATCAGCTACAACTTCGGAATCAAAAGTATATTGACCCTTATCTATCTTTATGATTTTGGCAGTCTTTCTTGGGTTATTATTTTCATCAAAACTGAATGAACCTGTGATACCCTCAAACTTTATAGCTTTCAAGGCTTTTACAACCTCATCCCACTTAGTAGTTTTCGCTTCTTCTACCGCTTGTTTGTATAGATATACCGTATCATATCCTTCAGCTGCAAAAGTTGATGGATCTTCACCGTATTTCTCCTTGTAGTCTTTTATAAATTTTTGTGTTTTTTCTGATGGATCTTGCAAACTAAACTGGTTAGCAAAATAAGATCCTTCTATATCTTTAAATGCTGATTTATCAAGCACTGATAAAACTCCATCCCAACCATCAGCCCCAACAATTGTGGCATTTATTCCAGATGCCCTAACCTGAGAAACTATAAGAGCAACTTTTTCATAATAATCTGGTATGAACAAAACATCTGGATTAGAAGATTTTATCTTTGTTAGTTGAGCCTTAAAGTCTGTATCATTATCACCATAGGCTTCATCTGAAACAACTTCCATACCAAATTCTTCTGCTTTTTTCTTGTAAACATCGGCAACTCCCATAGAATAATCAGAAGATTGATTTCTAAGTACAGCAACCTTTTTTGCAGCTAGTTTTTTAGCAGAAAAATTAGCTAAAACTTCTCCTTGGAAAGGATCTGTAAAGGCTACTCTAAAGACGTTATTCTTACCTTCAGTTATATTTGCTTGAGTACCTGTTGGAGTAATATAGACTATCTCATCCTTAGCAGCAGATTCTGCCATAGCAAGTGTTGGCTTTGATGGGACTCCACCTAGAATAGCGTTAGCACCCTCTTGCATAAGTTTATTGTAATTAGTTACTGCTTCTGTAATTTCTCCCTTGTCATCAAGTCCAGTCCATTCAACTTTTTTGCCATTGATTCCCCCAGCTTTATTAATTTCATCTATAGCAAGTTTGATGCCATTTTCTGTAGTTATTCCATATACCGATAACGGCCCAGTCAGAGGTCCTGAGTTTCCGAGTTTTACTACATCCGATTCTTCCTTTGACTTTGAAGAGTCCTTTCCTCCATTACCACACGCTGTAAAAGCGAAAACCGCTGCTAGTGCAACAAAAGCTAATTTCTTTTTAAACATAATTTCCTCCTATTGTTTATAGTTTAGGCAGAAAAAAACTTCGCCTCTTCTGCCTATAGCAAAGAGACGAAGGGTAATTTTAATAATTATACCGTCCGCGGTACCACTCTTTTTCATCGTTCGATGCACCTTGATCAAATTAATGAATTACTCTGTAACGGGAGCTCCCGGACACGCCTACTTATCAGCGCTCTGCTTAGTGGTGATATTCAACGAATTTACTTTAATACCTTCCACCATACGGTATCTCTCTGTAAAGCAATCATCATTTACTCTTCCACTTCATAGCTTTTCTTGATATTTGTATCATACGCTCTTTTATTTTTAATGCCAAATATTCTTTCATATTTTTTTATAATTATTTTATTTTTCCATACAAGCATCCACATTTATTACTTTTCTTTTGTCTTGTTTCATTTAAAAAAGACCACGATTTAACCGTGATCTGTTTACTTAAATTCCTAGTAATAATGACGCAACTTCAAAGTAAATCAGCAATACAAGTGTGTCAACTATTGTTGTTATCAATGGTCCTGCCATTACTGTTGGGTCTATTTTTAATTTGTCTGCAATTAGTGGCAAAATTCCACCCATTATCTTTGAAAAAATAATTGTTAATATCAAGGTTACTGAAACAGTTAAATTTACAGCTAACTGGGCATGGTCCATAATCATTAGCCTTAAAAAATTGACTACCACAAGGATTGCCCCTGCAATAAATCCAATCCTAGTTTCTTTCAATATAACCTTAAAAAAGTCTTTAAAGCCAATTTCTCCACTATATAGGGAGGTTATTACAGTTGTAGATGCTTGGCTACCAGCATTTCCGCCTGAATCCATTAACATTGGAATATAGGCTGCCAAGGAAACTGCTGATGCTAGCAGACTTTCATATCTGTGAATAATAAAGCCTGTCATTGTTGCTGTCAAGAGACAAATTATTAGCCAAGTTGTCCTATTTTTTGCTATTTTAAAACTTGACTCTTCTAAATACGATTCTGCTTGGTCTGAAATACCTGTAATTTTCGATAAATCTTCTTGCAATTCGTCATGGACAACGTCAATAACATCTTCTGCAGGAACAATACCAATTAGCCTATCTTCTGAATCTACAACAGGAACCTCTCCAAGATCGTACTTGTATGATAATTTAGCTACAACCTCTTGGTCTTGATAAGGAGTTACAGTTGCAGTTATACTTGTTGCAAGCTCCTTCAGGCTCTTATCTTGATATCTTATGATATCAGCTATATAAACAAAGCCCATTAATACTAAGGATTGGTCTGTCAGCCATATTTGCTCTAATTTCTCAGCATCGAGGTCTGAGGCTATAATTTTATCCAAAGCTTCTTTAGGGCTAGCCGTTTCCTTTACAGATAAGAAATTTACAGTCATGATTGATCCGACAGATTCTTTAGGATAGCCCAAAAGTTCATTGACTATCTTCCTTCTATCCTTATCAATATGCACATCCATCAATTTCTTTGTTATATTTGCTGGAAGTTCTTGAAGGGTATCCACAAGCTCATCCTCATCTAAATCTCGTACTAAGTCTTTAATCCTCTCTTCTGATAGTATGTTTACAACCCTAGCCTTATTTTCTGGTCTTAGTTCTGTAAAGGCATCTGCAAGGAGATCCTTATTTAATAACTTAATCCAAATAGCTACATCTTCTTCTGGAAGAATTTCCATCTTATCGGCAATATCAACAGGATCCATCTTGTTTATTGTTTCTTTGATCTTGTTTAATTGCTCTGCATTATATTTTTTTTCACTCATTAATACCTCCATAAATTGCAATTGAGGCATTAATTTACCCCAATCTGCTTATCTTATAAAATTTTTCCTCGGATTGGGCTCAGCTAAATCCATAATTCCTCCTTATCGTGCGTGTTACCTAATTAGTATACTGTTTTTTATCTATTAATCTATTTATATTCCATTAATTCGAGTGTAACTTGGAAGGATTTGTAGAGGGAATTTAAGGGTAAATATTCCTTATTAGAGTGAAAATTTAAAGCACCAGTGAAATAATTAGGAGTTAGAATATTTTTGGTTGATAAAAATGAACCATCTGTACCACCCCTCATAGGAATTGTCTCTGCTTTGATACCAAGATTTTGGAAGGCTTCCTTTAATTTTTCAATTGCAAACTTATTTCCATCATTAATTGAATCAAAAATATTTGCATAAGTATCTTCAATACTTATATCTATTTCAGCTTTCTTATATCTATCCTTTAAAATCTTAGTAATATCCATCAAGTATTTTTTACTAGCTTCAAATTTAGCCTTATCATGATTTCTTATATTAAAATCAAGTCTACAAGTTATTACATCTGAACAAATATTAGTTACCCAAATATATCCTTCTCTGCCTTCTGTATTTTCTGGCATTTTCGCTCTATCGAGCATAGCTATAAAATCATGAGCAATCATTATAGGGTTTACTAAATTATTCTTTGATGCCATCGGGTGGGCACTTACTCCTCTTATTTTTAGACTTCCACTTGCTGCATTGAAAGTTTCATAGATAAGCTCCCCTAACTTACAACAATCAATTGTATAGGCAAAGTCGACGTCAAACTTATCAAAGTCGATTTTTCTTGAACCCCTAAGTCCTATTTCCTCGTCAGGAACAAAGGCTATATATATTGAACCATGATTAATAGACGGATTTTCCGACAAATACCACAAAGCGGTCATAACATTTGCAATTGCAGCTTTGTTATCTGCTCCAAGAACTGATTTTCCGTCGGTAACAACAATATCATCACCGATGTAGTCTCTTAAATTCTCATCTTCTTCTGGACTTATTCTTATATCCTCTTCTTTATTTAATAAAATATCAGATCCATCATATGCCTTTACAAGCCTTGGATTAACTTTTGTAGAAAGACCAACATCAACGGTATCTAAATGGCATACCCAACCTATAGATGAACATTTTCTATCCTCTACTCCACGAGCTGGAAACTTAGCCTGAACAACACCAAAATCATTTAATACAACCTCTTGTCCGCCAAGTTCAATTAGCTCATCTACGAGCTTTCTTGCTAAAGTCCACTGACCTTCGCTTGAAGGGACTGTCTCTGCGTTTGCATTTGACTGGCTAGGAATCGCAACATATTTCAAGAAGTTTTTTAATAATTTTTCTTTTATAATATTTTTATCCATAAATCACCTACAAAATGTTTTTAACTTCAATAAGATTGTTAATTTCATAATCAACAGTTATATCATCAGGCTTATCGATTTTCTCTGGATTAAACCAGACAGTTTTTATTCCTACCCTTAGACCACCTGCAATGTCTGAAGTAATAGAATCTCCGATTATTATATACTCATCCTTCTTGGTAGACCCAACCCTATCAAAGACATAGGAAAAAAATTCATAACTTGGTTTTTCGTAACCAATTAGCTCAGAAATAAAAGATTCTTTAAAAATTTTATCCAAACCAGCCCCCTCCAACTTGCCATTTTGGGCAACTGCTGAACCATTAGTGGCAGCAAACTGGATATAATTTTTGCTTAAGTACCTAACCGCTTCATATGCATTTTTGTTAAAAACATAAGTTTTACCTAAATTTTCCTGATACCTTATATTAAAGGCAGCTACCCTCCTAGTATCGTAAGAATATTTTTCAAAGAATTCTCTGAATCTTCCCTCAAGAACTTCTTGTCTTGAAATTTCTCCTCTTTCCAAAGCCTTCCAATATTTCATATTAATTTTCTTATATTCATCTAATCTATCATCAGTTAAATCACCAAAACCAAATTCCTCAAAACAAGCTCTAATTGCCTTAGCCTCTGCAAGAGAAAAATTTAAAAGTGTTCCATCTATATCCCATAAAACGTATTTAATCAAATTATATCCCCAATTCTTTTTGCAAGTTCAGCTACAGGTAGTCCTATTATTGTATTGATATCACCACAAATATAGGCCACCAATCTAGGGTCAAGGTCTTGAATTCCATAAGCCCCCGCTTTATCCATTACATTCTCCTCGTTTAGATAAGAATCTATAACCTTATCTAATTTTTTATAATAATTTACGAATCTAACTTCAGCAATACTATAAAAAACCTCTATCGCTGATGCAGTCCTCAACGAAACCGATGTTATAACATGGTGACTTTTGCCAAAGTATGACAAAAACATCCCCCTCGCCTCATCCAGACTGGTAGGCTTTCCATAAATCTTGTTGTTACAGACAACAATAGTATCCGCTGATATGTAAAGTATATTTTCTTTAAACTCACTGCCTCCCTTTGCCTTGGCTATTTCAGCACAAGTTTTTCCAGCTCGTGTGATGAAATCATCATCCTTATAAATTTCCATAAACTTAGACTCGATTTTTCTTTCATCTATTTCTACAGAATCAATCCTAGGATTTAGAAAACTAAGCAAGTCCCTTCTTCTAGGAGACTTGCTCATCAACATTATAGATTCTATTTTTCCAAAATAGCCTTTTTTCTCATAATCATATACATTCTTCATACTTAGTATTTACCCTATTTTAAATTTTTTATGAAATTTTTAAATATTTTCTCGGAAAGTTTACTATTTTCATAATCAAGCTCAGGATGCCGTTGAACTCCCATCATATAAGTATGGTAGGGATTTTCTATCTCTTCTATAAGTCCATCATCGCTTCTTGCTCCAACTTTCAAGCCATCGGCTAAATCTTTTATTCCTTGGTGGTGGTAAGAATTTACTTCATCTCTGTCCTTACCATAAATATCATAGAGGATTGAATCTTGTTCAATATTTATTCCATGTGTTACTAAACTTTTATCTTTGCCCCTATGTATGATTTCTTTTGAAAATTGTTTTTGCAAATCGTCATATAAGCTTCCACCATAATAGAGATTAATCAGTTGCATTCCCCTACAAATACCTAAAATAGGCTTCTTATTTTCTATAGCCCAAGTCATAATCTCCATGCTTGTATCATCATCTTCTCTGCTATATTCTTCTACAAGCTTCCTATCGCCACCATATAAATCAGGATCGAAGTCATTTCCACCCGCAAAAATAACTCCATTAGATCCACTTAATGCGTTTATACATTCCTCAGTACTCATATCATGAGTATTTACATTATTTATTACTATATTATTGGCTGTAAGGACCCTTTCTATACTTCTAATATCCTGATTATTATGAACTATTGCTACAATCTTCCCCGAAAAGAACATATCCTCAAGCATAAAAAATCCTATTACTAAGAGGCAAATAAATATAGCTATATTTAACAATTTCCCAAAAAATCTTAACATATATCCTCCATACTTTTACTTTCATTAATTATATCATAGAATTAATTTTATTAAAATACATATCATTAAATATCTTTTTTGTTAATTTTAAATTAAATATATTTAATTTCTTCTAAATAAATTTTATCTATTTACTTCTTCCATAGCAAGTGTTACACTTAATTTAAGACTATAAGGAGGATACTATGGTCAAAAAGCTACTTAAAATTTTTGGAGGATTACTAGGTCTTGCACTTTTCTTATTCATACTTTTGTTTGCTTATTTATGGATTAATGAATATAGACCTCAACAAGTTGAACAGCTAAGTATTAGTCAAAATTCAGATGATATTCTGGAAAAAGATAAAGATTATAAAATTACGACTTGGAATATTGGATATGGAGGTCTTGATAAGGATACTGACTTTTTTATGGATGGAGGTAAGATGGTATATCCTATTAGCAAAAATCATGTGGAAAAAGCTCTTGATGGTATTCTTTCAAGTATCAAACATATAGACTCTGATTTTAACCTTATCCAAGAAATGGATGAAAATTCTTCAAGAACCTATGGGATAAATGAAGTTAAGATGTTTAGAGATAATTTATCTGGTGATTCTATCTTTGCCTACAATTATAAAGTTAAATATGTCCCTTACCCTTTTCCACCTCTTGGTAGAATGAATTCAGGGATTTTTACCCAAACTTCTTATAAAATAAATAAAGCTTTTAGGTACCAACAGCCTATACCCCATAAATTCCCAACAAGACTAGCTAATCTCAAGAGAGGATTTACAGTTAGCTACATGGATATAAAAGATACAGATAAGAAATTAGTGCTAATTAATGTTCATCTTGATGCTTATGAAAGTGGTAACAACGGAAGAATTGCACAGATTAAGCAAATTTTTAAGTTTATCCAAAAAGAATATGATGCTGGAAATTATGTAATTGTTGGCGGGGACTTCAACCAAGAACTTAGAAAAGGCTACAAACCTAATAGATTAAGTGCATTTTGGAACCCAAGTGACTTTCCTCACGAACTCTTTCCCAAGGACTTTAAGCTAGTTTATGGAGATAATGTTAATTCGTCAAGACTTAACAACACTCCTTACAATCCAAATGATTCATATGAATGTATTATTGATGGTTTTATAGTAAGCAAAAATGTCAGTGTGAAAAATATTCAAGTGCAAGATTTGGGTTTTGTTAATAGCGATCATAATCCTGTAACCATGAATTTTACCCTCAAATAAATAAAGCTAGGCTTTAATAACTTATTCCAATAAGAATTTAATCATTAAAGCCTAGGTTTTTTATTTGCTCAATTTTCTTAATTCTAATAAAACTAGGATTATACTGCTTCCTAGTATCATATGACCAAAACCAGCTAACCCCGAAATCATATACATATAAGTTCCAGAAGTGTTAACTTGTAAAACTTCACCAACTCCTCTTATTTCCATCATAAGAACCGTAATTATCAAACCAACATTATAAGCCATCAGAAATTTATCAATTATTTTGATGGATTTATAATTCAAACCTAATGATAACAAGTAGATTATCAAGAAAAATACCATGCCAAGAACAAACAAATGAGAGTGAACTTTTGCTAATATAGTTACTCCTTGAAAGTTCATAAACTTTGTAACCTCCCTATAAAAAACTCCCGCAACCATTGCTAATAATGCATAAATTATTGATGTATTAATGTATTTTTTCATGGTTGGCTTCCCTTTTCATCGCTATATATCCTATTAAAATTGTCCAAATATAGGCACAAGTTTTTGGTATCATAAGCACTCCAACTAATGGATAAGTTACTTCAAATAAAACTACAGGTATATAAAATGCAAAACTTAGAATTATTGTAAGATACATATACTTAAAATTACAATCTTTTGTTTTCCACGCCTTAATGAAATACAAATATATGATAAGAATTCCTAATAATAAAAATGGGATATTCCTATATAACCTATAAGTTAAAGGATTACTTAATCCAAACCAATCATTTCCAACCAAAAGGCATAAACTAATCCTGACTAAGGCTAAAAGATAAACCAAATAATCCAAAAACCCTGTTTTGCTTACTTCGTAACGCTTTTTCCAAACCCAATACAAAATTACATAAAAAATTGTCATTGTTATAGAAGTTATTAATTTACCCAAACCAAGAGAAAAAGTGAAATTCTCTAATCCACTCGTATTCAAAGCTACCATCCTAGGTATGAGGTGGAAACTATCACCTAAAACTAGAACTACAGCCATTATACCGAACGTATAAAATTGACTTCCCTTCTCACTATATTTAATCATATTAATGCCAATTACCAATATTCCTACTAGATATATTAAATCAAATCCTGTTTCAAATATAGCTTGCATTGTTTCCTCCTTATCGAACACTGTTCAGTTATTCTTTGAAAAATAACCGATACTAATCGGTTAATTCAATAATAACTTAATATAAGATTTTCTTAATAACCTTTATTAATGTATCTGGGGACTTTTGGTAAATCCATACAGTGTGCATATTGGAAATTATAAATCTGGCCAAATCTTTTTCGTCAAAATCATCGGTAAAAACACCAGCTTTTATCTTAGTGTCATTTACGAACACTCTTATCAAATCATTTTCTAAATTTCTTAAAAAATTATCCATAATAACCTTAGCCTTGATATCCTTCCCCTTAGAAAAACTCAAAGAGTGGATTGTAAGGAAGTTAGGATATCTCTCCATGCCTTTTTTGATATTATCATAAATAAATTGTACAAAATTAGCAGTATCAAAATTATCTAAGTCAACATTTTCTATAGAAAAAATATCTTCCCATACACTTTCTATGCTCGCTGTCAATAGGCTATCTTTTGATGGAAAATAATAGTAAAGAGATCCTATTGCAAGATCTGAAAGCCTTGCAACCTTTCTCATATTAAGGCTAGCCAAACCTTCGTTTGATATGATTTCCCTACACACTTTAAGTATTTTTGCCTTAGTCTCAAAATCTTTTATCATAATAACCCCAAACAACTGAACTATGTTCAGTATCATTATATCTACTTACTATTCTTTGTCAATAATCAAATATATTTTTTCTTTTTTAATTTATAACTTAATTTATCAAGTGCATTGATGCAAACAACCAAAAGAAAACTAATGGCTACCAACAAGAGAATACTTGGCACTTTTATACCTATAGAATCTGGCAAGCTTGACATATATCCATAGTTTGCCCCTATCATTTTATTTACAATGAGTATTATTGCATTCATTATCAAGGTATTTTTAATAATATAATTTAAGTCTAAATCCATCCTTTTGATTACAACTATCATTATCCCGCTTGCTATAAGCATGGTATGAGCACAAATATAGGTTACATTAGTGATATGTGGCCACATATACTTGGAAGGATCTGGTATTGTGTAGGCTACTATTGGCCCAATTATTCCCAAATAAGCAAAGTAATTTGCTAGTTTGTACTTCTTGGCAAAATATGCTATAGGCATCAAAAATCCAGCTATTCGACAATGATAAAGAGGTAAACCTTCTGTTAAAAACATAGCTTGCCCTTGGTAGTACCAAATAATCAAAGAAATTTCTACTAAAGTTACAAAAATGAGTTGAGCCTTGAGGAGTTTCTCCCTATTTCTAAATTTATAAACAAAAATTAAATAAATGATGAGAAAACCCCAAACCATAGCCATACTTATATTGGTTTTTGGGTCTGGCGTGTGTCTAAAAAAATAATCCATAATAAATTTATATATCCTACCCCCTTGTTATAAGTCCTTGTATACTAAATTAATTCAAAACTTAACCATCCATAAATTTACATATGATTAGTTAAACAATTAGTATTAATTAATGATTAAGTATAATTATATCATTAACTACCGGGTACTTGTCAATTAATAATGAGTTATCATTTAATTATTATTTTTTAATACTAACAAAAAATACCAAGCTCCCAAAGCCTGGTATCTTTAATCATTTATATCAATAAATTTGCTCCAGGTCCTAATGGAAGGCCTAATAACATCCAAATTATTAGAAGGATTGACCAAACTACTAAAAACGCCATCGAATATGGTAGCATTGTGGAAATTAATGTACCTAAACCCCTATCTTCATCATATTTTTGCATAAAGATTACAATCATAGCAAAGTAGTTCATTAATGGAGAAATAATATTAGTTGAAGAATCTGCAATCCTATAGGCCATTTGTGTTAATTCTGGGCTAAGTCCCAACTTAAAGAACATTGGTACAAAGATAGGAGCCATTATAGCCCACTTAGCTGATGCCGAACCTATAAAAAGATTTATAAAAGCCGATAAGACTATGAATAGAAGAATTAAAGGTATTCCTGTAAGACCTATTTCCTCTAAGAACTCAGCTCCCTTTACTGATAAAACTGTACCAAGATTTGTGTATGCAAAAAAAGATACGAATTGAGCTGCAAAAAATGCTAGTACCAAAAATCCTGACATTGCTTGCATTGACTTACCCATAGCTTCCACTAAGTCATTTGAAGAGTTAATATTGCCAACTGTTTTACCATAAACAACTCCCGGTATTAGGAAAAGAAGTAATATTGCAAAAATAAGTCCATTTCCTAAGAAGTGTTGAATGTTTACTTCTCCACTCTTATCAGCTTCTTTCAATATAGCATTTTGTGGGACCATAGCAATTATTAATATTACAATAAAAATTCCCATAGCTATCAGAGCATTTCTAAGGGCTTTCTTCTCAAGCTCAGTAATCGGTTTATCGTCATGAACGTATGACCCTTTATAAGTGCCCAAATTTGGTATGACTATTTTTTCTGTAACAAGTGTTCCAACCACGGTTAAGACAAAGGTAGAAGCAATCAAAAAGTACCAGTTGCCAGTTACAGCCACTGTTGCAGAAATTTTTGATGCTCTTAACGCCTCATTGGTAATACCTGCTAATAGGGCATCTGTTGGTCCAAATATTAGATTGGCAGAAAATCCTCCAGAAACACCAGCAAATGCAGCTGCAAGACCAGCTATAGGATGTTTGCCTGCTGATGCAAAAATCATTGCACCAAGAGGAACTACAACCACATATCCAGCATCAGATGCGATATTAGAAATAATTCCAGCAAATACAACAGATGCTGTTAATAGTATAGATGGTACATTTGATAAAAGTTTTTTAAGACCTGTATCAAATAGACCTGCATATTCTGAAACTCCTACTCCAAGCATAGCTACAAGCACTGTTCCAAGGGGTGCAAAGCTTGTAAAATTTCCTACTACAGAGTTTACTATATACCTAATTCCCTCTGCATTTAACAAACTTATAGCCTGAAGTTTTACATTTGCTTCAGCCTTAGCATCATAATAATCTACTGTAATATTTGCTTTTGCAGCAAGAGCCGATATTACAGCTAAAATTGCAATCATTATTGCAAATATCATAGCAGGATGCGGCAGAGCATTTCCTACTCTTTCAATACCAGCCAAGAATCCACTCGAGGATTTGGCTTCTAATTTATTTTTCTTAGTCATTGCTGACCTCCTTTACAAGTTTTATATATCTTTTTATTTTATAGTTTTGCAACTTATAGTCAACCTACAATTTTTATAAAATTTATTCGTTATTTTTGCCATCTCTCTTCCCGCTTCTAATTTTATGCTTAAATTCTTTTTTGACTTTTTTCAAATCTATTCCTTCTATAAAGTAATTTTTGGCAGTATCTCCAATCGTTTTAGTTCCAAAAGCAGCTATTGATGCACTTACAGCACTGCCACTTGTAGGAGCGAAAAAGTTTAAGAGTTTAAGACTTTGTTGAGCAGATATCCTAAAGATATTTGCTGCTATACCTACTCCACCAATAGAAAATAGAAACTCCTTAGCGTTTTTAGGAGAAAACTCTCTACCACCTAAGCTTGCAATTAAACTTACCAAAACCAATTGCAAGACTATAAGAGGATATATATCTGCTACTGGTATAGGACTAATAGCAATAGTTCCAGCAAATCCAGAAAAAATATTTGTAAGTTTATCTGCAAGAACTACCAAAATCTTTTCCATCCTACAAGCAATTTTAAGACCTACCAAAGCATCGTAATCTGATATCTCATTTTCTAGGGAGTCTATTAATTTTTCTATGCCATACCTACCATCAAAGCCAATTTCAAGTCTTGGTAGGTCAGTTAGCTTTAGGTCATTAATTGCAACAGCATCAATAAATACCCCATCTAATTGCCATTCAAGCAGGGAAGAAGTTGCTATAATATCTGAAACTTGAAGGCCTCCTCTATCGATTATTTCTCCATAATACTTTATAACTTCACTTATATTTTTATGCTTACTTATTGGATATTCTTTGGGATCTTTAAACCTAGAAGGTGCAAGTTCATCGACCTTATTTATCGCACACACAATAGGAAGGTCAAAACCATTTTCTTTCTTAAATTCATCATTAATTTCCTTCAAAAACCTCACATCCGTATCAACATCATCCCTATGGCTAGCATTTAGCATAAAAATGCAAACATCTGGAAGGAATTTTTTGACCTCATTTTTTATCATTTCTTCTGCAGAAATTTTATCATTTATAGCTAAGGATTCAGCTATGCCTCTGCTATCAAGAATATGCATCAAGACCTTACCATCATCCACATAATCATAAATATCTGCTCCCTTGGTCTGGGAATAAACATCATTTACAGGTGCAAGATATTTTCCATTAATTGCATTAATTAATGAACTTTTACCAACACCTGTTCTACCTACAAGAAATATCCTTGGAGGTCTATAACTATCAAGCTCATCCATTAATGTTTTTAACTCTTCATCATTAAACACCATCTTCTTAACTTTATCCTTCATAGTTTTTGGGAAGGCCTTGGGAAGTGATTCTAATATTTCGTCCAAATTTCTATAAATATTTTTAATCCTATCCAGAGCCTTTCTGGTATTAATATCCTTCTTACTCATAACATCTCCTAACCACTTTGAAAATAATCAAAAAAGAGGCCTTAGCCCCTTACATTACCATAATCAAACTTCCAAGTCCTATTAGACTAGCCCCTATAATAGATTTTGCTGAAAATTCTTCTCCCAAAAAAATAAAGGCCATTAGAAAAGTCAATATTACACTTGCTTTATCAATAGCGACTACCTTAGACACTTGTCCAGATTTTATAGCAGCATAATAGCAAAGCCAAGAAAATCCTGTAGCAAGTCCAGACAAAATTAAAAACAACCATGATTTAGGAGAAATTTCGTAAATTCCCGACTGAGAATTGGTCATAAAAACTATAAACCAACTCATACCTACAACTACCATAGTCCTAATGGCTGTTGCAAGATTTGAGTTTACATTATCTATACCAATTTTTGCAAGAATTGAAGTTAGTGCAGCAAAAAATGCTGATAGCACCGATAAAATTAGCCACATACCTATCTCCTTAGGCCATGCTTAACATAAAAATTAATAAACACAAGTCCAGCAATAAATAGGGCAAGACCTAGACCACTATAGAAAATAGCTACAAATACATCACCGACAAGGTTTAGTTTCCTAAGAGCTATCCCCAGCACAATCATAACAATCATAATCATATAAGATTTTTTATCAAAAAAATTCCAAAAAGGTCTTCTGTCATCTACAAAGGCAATTATTCTTTTCTCATGTTTTTTATTTATCCTATAAAAGATATTCATGAAGCAAATAAAAACAAGAAAACTAAGAGCATAAGCCCCAAAAGATTTATCAATTATTTTATACCCTTCATACCCTAATTTAAAAACATTAAAGCCAGCAATCATCCAAACAATGCCACCTAGCAAAAAAAGTTTTTCAGTCTTTACTTTCATTTTTCAATTCTCCTAAGGTATTATATCTGTCTCTTATACACATCTCCGAGCCCACGAGACTATTGCGCTC
>NZ_CAMXYR010000010.1 GCF_947253225.1 uncultured Anaerococcus sp.
ACCGCCGTGCCAAGGGTTTTCAGTGGCGGGGAAAATGAATCCTTCTGATGAGAGGAGTAAGTTAATTTTTACTTTTTTGGATGCCGTAAATAAAGTACAACCTAAAATGTTTGTAATGGAGAATGTTAAAGCTTTAGGTAAGTTAGACAAATGGAGTTCGGTTAGAACAAAATTTTTAGATAAAGCCAAAGCAATGGGGTATAGATGTGAGCTTTATATTTTAAATGCAATTGAATATGGGGTGCCTCAAAAACGTGAAAGAGTGTTCTTCATAGGAATAAAAGATTGTAAAGATGATAATTTTGAATTTAATATTCGAAATCTTTTACAGAAACAAAAAAATCAAGCTCCTTTCATAAGGGAAACTCTAAAGGATCTTGGTAAAGCAGGAACTAAGGTTAATCCAAATACTTGTACGGCAAAAATTACTTTTGCTACTAAGCCGATTATGAGAAAATCTCCATATGCAGGTATGTATTTTAATGGTCAGGGAAGACCTATAAATGTTGATGAATATTCGAATACACTCCCTGCCTCAATGGGAGGAAACAAAACCCCTTTTGTAGATGAAGACTATTTATATGGAAACTCGGAAAGTGATTGGGTAGTAAATTATCATAAAGGGCTTATGGAAGGAACTATAGAACCTGAATTTGTGGAAGCTCCCAAAAGATTGAGAAGAATTACGATCAAAGAAGCTGCTAGAATACAAACATTCCCAGATGATTATATTTTTTGTGGAAACAAAGGTAAGATTTATACTCAAATTGGTAATGCGGTTCCTTGTAAATTAGCTGAAGCTGTCGCCAAAGCGATAATGGAGTATTTAAAAAAATATTGCTAGTGTTATAGAGGAGCATAAAAAATGCTCCTCTATTGATATAAAGAGGCTGTAAAAAATTTACTGATGTAATTCTTGCCATTTTATTTTTACAATTTCCGCAGTATTTATATCAGATATATAATTGTTCAAGTCGGAATAGAAATTTTTCCTGGCTAGAGGTGTCATTCGTTGTAAAGTATCTGACATCCACTCAAAAATATTCCAATAATAGTATACTATGTCTTGATAATTATAGTTTCCCATATATAAAGATAGATTACTTTTTGTCATTTCTTTAGGACAATCTTCTTCACGGCAGATCACAATTACCTCATTTACATTATTTCCATTATTATCATTATATATATGGATGCAGTCATATGAATCACGGATTCTAGCTATGTCAAAAGGTTTAACGGTGATTTCATAGACTTTATAAATTATGCCGTCAATAGATTCTTCATTAACATCACCAGGTTTTTTGCTAGTGGTACTTGTAACAGAAGCTCTATCTTCTTCTCCAGTAACTATTACTCCAGTATTCATAGCAAGATGAAAGTTTTTTAGAAGATAAGCTGCTATCTTTTGTGGAGTATTTCCCGAATCAGGGACTTTTGTAGTTAATTCATAACAAAGCTTATATAGAAATAGAGGATCAGAAGAAGGTTCCTCATTAACACTAAGGGCTTCTATGCGTTTGGATTCTCCAATTAATTTACGAATCAATGAAACAGAAACATCATCAATTATTGTTTTATCTGATTCGAGTAAATTTACCAAGTTAACAACTTCTTCAGCGACATTAGAAGGTCTGCGCTGAGTAGCCCAAGTCATGTCTAAGCCTACAGTTGCTTTAGCGACATTCAAAGGACCAGACTTTCTATGTGGAATTTCTTTATTGATTAAAAATTCTTTTATAGGTCCTTCATATATTGCTCTGGGATTACAATCATATAAGCCCACAGAGGCTTTGAATGATGAATCTAATTTCATTCCTACAATTACTACGAGTAAAATTTCTCTGAATCCCCATGCACTTGTGGTAAATAGCTTGTTTAATGAATTGCTATATTTCGATTCATCAACTAAATAATCATCATTGATTGCATTTGCATAAATACTATCTAAAATAGATGATACTTTTTTATTTCTTTCATTTGTCGCGCTCATTTTATTTAACTCCTTAACGATTTTTTGTGTATTAGGTTAGTGTTTAATAATTACCTTAAAGTGATGACCTTATTTAATGCAGATGCATAATAGCCATTGATTGGATGTTACTGTTCATCTTCCTCATCTATAAACTTTGTTTCTAAAATATCTTCAATGCCACATTTAAGAACTTTACATATTTTTAGTAAAACATCTGTTGTTAGATTATCTCCACGACCTAGTTTTGCAATTGTGTTAGAACTAACGCCACTTTGTATTCTTAAATCTTCACGTGTCATGTTTTTAGTTAGTAGTATGTGCCATAGTTTTTCGTAAGTTATTTTCATATTGTCTCCCAATCTATTTATGTTCAGCGTTTACAACGTCATTAAGAAAACCATATCTCCCAGAGTTTGGATTTCTTGTAAATTCTATTACATTGATGCCTTTATCAGGACAATGCTCTGGTATGAAAGGTAACTCATCCTTCTGTTCAATCATAATTATTTGTCTATTATGATTCTGTTTGAGAATAAATTCTAGGAAACCTCGCTTAACTGAGTTAATTGCTTCCACGTATTCTGCTTCAGATAATTGAGTTAAGGCAGAGTCAATTGCAAAGAAGTTAGGGGAGTACCCATTTATTTCTAATATGAAGCTATGCATTGAATAGGATACTAAAGCATTTAGTATTGCACAGTATCCACCACCCATACTAGAAGCTTTGTTTATATTATCAATTTCAATGTCGAATGATTTCATGTTAAGTCTAGCTGAAGAAGCGCCTCCAATTTTTGATTTTTCTAGAGCGTATTTTAATTTTTCTTCAAATGCTTGTATTAACTGAAGGTCAAATTGACTAAATATGTTGTACTTGTTGATTGCTTCATCTTCTTTAGTTTCTTGAATAAATAAATCTGTACCAAATTCAGTTTCAATCTCCTTTAATGAAGCTAATTCAAAATGCATTTGCATTATTTTTAGATGTTTATTTAGTTCTTCATTAAAGGTATCTAATTTCGGTTTTAAAGAAGAGTTAATATAATCATCCAAATCAGCTTTTGATTTTTCTAATTCAATAATTTTCTTTTCAACAATTTCTTTTTTCTTTAAAGCACTGCTCTGTGCAATTTCCAGATTAACAAGGTGCGATTTTAGATTGTTTAATTCTGAAACAGCAGATTCAATGTAATCCTTTTTAGGAGGATTTTTTAATTCATTATTGCAGAAAGGACAGTTTTTATGAGGTGTTATGTCTATAGATGCAGTTTGACCATCTATAATAAACTCCAACCTTCGTATATCTGATTTATACTGGTTATTTAATGACTCAAAGTTTCTGAGTAATGTATTAGTTTCAGAAAGTAATGAGTTATTATTGTACAAGTCATTTAGTAATTCTTTACCTTTATCATTTGCTTCATTTAATTGTTCTTGAAGAATACTTATCTCTGCTTGCAGAGAATCAACTAGTCGTTTTGAATCTTGTACATCATGATTGGGTAGTTTCTTTTCTATAGATTCCTTTTTAGCAATTAGTTGATCCTTTTTGGAACGAATATACATAATTATTGCTTCACGTTTGGCCTTGCTTATAGTAGGGTCTTCTTGTTTTTTTACATCATTGGCATCTAATCCTGTTAATAGAAATAGAAGGGCAGAAGCTGATGGAGTTCTACCTCTTTGATCGGGCATTAAAAGAGCAGAAGTCTCTCTATCAATATCCTTTTGTTTCATAAGGAATAGATGTAATATAGTTCTCCAAGTTAATTTTTGAGTTTTACCTGCTTGAGATGCTAATACTTTATGAGTTGTATCAATACCTATTAAATAAAGTAAAATATCACTAATGTTTTTCTTTGCTTTGTGATCAGCGCTATAAAATCCACAATCAATATTTGATATACCACTGATAACTTCAATTTTGGTAGAACCAATTTCTCTTTTAAGTGTTAGACTACCATTATCCGAATCCAGTAACAATTCAATATGAGTATATCCGTTATTGTTATCTACAATTTTTGATGGTTTATCTGACTTAGGTGTAAATCCAAAAACATAATCAATACAGTCCATGATTAAACTTTTACCTGTATTAGATGGGCCTATGATTAAATTAACTCTGTCTGAAAAATCAATAGTAGAAGGAGAATGGCCTCCTCCAGATACTGTTAATCGTTTTATTATGAATCCATTCATGTTAATCCTCCAATGAATCAATAGAGTTATAAAGAATAGTAGAATGTAGTTCTATAAAATTCAGATTAGGATACTCACTCATTATAGATTTTATTGCATTTCTATATTCATTACTGTATCTATCGTTGATGGCATCTGCTATTCTTTTCCCTTGGGGTGAGATGGAATAGCTGTATCCGTTATTATTAGAAATAAAATCTACGGATGATTCTAAAACTAATTTTTTTAATGCTAGAGAAATGGACCTTGATTTTGCAGAAAACTCGCTATGTCTAAATATTCCATACCCATGTAAATTTTCATCAGAAATTCCATAATCATTACCATATATGGCCATGAAATCAATAGATGTAATTTGTGATTCATTCAATGGAATATCATTGAGTACATCCAGTAATAACAGTATACGAAGAGAAGATTCAAAAACAGATCCAAATAGTTCTTTTTTAGCCATTTTATTTCACCCACCTAAGCTTGCCGTCATTTACTAAATGATGACAAACGCCTTTCTGTATTTTATTACTTATCCAATAAGGTGACTGGCTTAGTAAATAATTTCTATATTGTAGAGTTGAGGCTTGCTCCATGACAGATAGCATTTTTTCATATCCGTTAGCATACTTTTTCCTATTTGTATCTTTAACTCCATCAAGCGTTTCTTCCTTTAGAACGTCAAATTGATTGGACAGATTATCAGCATCCAATTCTAATAAACTGCGTTCAATAGAAACTGCGGCATAGAAATCAATCCTGCGATCATTTAAATCGTCTTCGTAGTCAGGATAATGCGGAAGATCCTTATTAGAAAAATTTTTAACTGCTTCTGCATCACCATATGCTGCATAAAGTTCCTGAATATATGGTGATTCGATGGGAGAGGCAATATCTGGTACTTGAACAAATATTGGGCGGGGTAAAGAGGCAACTTTTGTATTAATATCCTTTATTAAATTAAGACTTTCTTCGAAGGGGGAGGAGGTCTTTTTTTTCGCTTTGGATTTCTTAGTAATAGACAGAAAAATCGATGCTAAAAGCTCATAACATTCGATGTCGGGAGCAGAACCAGTTAAACCGTTATTTTGTAACCATTCACATATGTCTGTATAAGAATCAGATTTTTCAATGCATTCATGAACCCACTGAATATATTTGTCAATATCTTTATTTTCAAAGAGAAACAAGGCATCCTTTTTACTGATAGAGTTTCCATTTATATATCTTGCCTGAGTATCAGGCATATTGTCTAAAATTTTACAATTATCCATAACAGAGTCTTTTATAAAATTTCCAATCATGTCTACAAAAAAATCTGCATCGTTTTTTCCGAAGGAAAAATATGGTTTTAGTCCTTGTGCATAATCTTTGAATTCCACGAAATAACCTCCTTTCATTATTTCTTCCGCAAGCTTCCGAATGCTTCCGTAAGTTCCTGAATTCAAATAGGTCGAATTGGTAGGATATAGGTATAGAAATTCTCATATTTTCTATTAAAAATATTATATCAGAATTCTTGGCAATAAACAAGAAACTCTGTGCAAAGAGGGAGGTGACATATATGGCAAAGAATTCAAAACAGACTTCTAAACGAGTTGCTTCTAAAGCAAGTTCAATTCTTAGAGATGGTCGTTATGGAAGTAAAGCAAAGTCTGTAGCTGGTAGTGCACTAGCACAAACCAAAAAAGGCAGGTAGGTGCCTAAAAGTACTAGTAACTCTTTTATAAATAGTACTTTGCAAATTAGGGGGTGGGTTTTAGAAAACTCACTTACTAAGCAGTGACTGATTAATAATCGGCCTGCACAACTAAATTATCACAGAGCCTGATTAGCTATAGGGCGATGGGATACATCATACGGCATTCACGGATTTATTCGTGAGGTGCTTTGTGAGGTACCTCTATTTTTCTATGGCTATTTTTAGGCAAGAGAGTCGGTGCTTCATATAGCATCGGCTCTTTTTGTATCCTTTCGTCTTACTGCAATCGGCAGAAAGGAAAGGGATTTTTATGAAAATCAAAATACGTTATGAAAAAGAGTTTACAACATTTGAACTAAACCTATCTGAAATCAAAGGTTGGTTAAATATTGACTTATTACCAGATGAATCAGAAGAAGAGTTTGAAAAGCGAGCACAAGAAGAGGTTGATAAAGAGTACAACCGTCCAGAATACAATGTCATGCATAAGCAAGAAAGGCATAAAGGATTTGCTATTTCAACAAAGGATGAAGATGGTGAAAAAACCGGTGATTTTGAACCAAGTATGAGTGAAGTGGTGGATCCTTCTATATTCCTTAAAGACGAAATAAATAGGAATAGACAGGAAACATATGAAGCTGTTAAGGAGTTTGTTTATTCAGTTTTGAAGCCAGATGTAGCTGATTTATTCATGTCAGTGAGAATTGGTGGAATGCTAATCAATGAAAAAGCGGAATCTATGCTAAGCCGTGATGCATTTGAATCTGAATACGAATATAACGAGGCAGTTTCAAGACTTGCCAACTCCATTACACAAAAATTAAAGAGAGCGAATAAAAATTTAGAAAAAAGTTTTTCAAAAGCGTCAGATTTTGGACTCTCCCAAGGCTACCAAGTAGAAGGCAGTAGTTCCTTCAAAGAAATTTAAGGAGGTAGCTAATATGAAAGAGCTAATCAAAATTGACTACAACAGTGAACGTCCTACTGTAAATGGACGAGAATTGCATGAATCTTTACAGATTAAAACAGCCTACAAGGATTGGTTTCCTAGAATGTGTGAGTATGGATTTGAAGAAGGAAAGGACTTTTGCTCAATTTTGAGCGAAAGTACTGGAGGAAGACCAGCTACGAATCATCAGCTGACAATCGATATGGCTAAACAGTTATGTATGATTCAAAGAACTGAATTGGGTCAAATGTTTAGAAAGTATTTCATTCAAATTGAAGAGCAATGGAACTCTCCGGAAGCAGTAATGGCTAGAGCCTTACAATTTGCCAATAAAAAACTGGCGGTTGTTGAAAAGGAAAACTTGAAACTTCTAAATACAGTAGCACTTCAGTCGCAACAAATTGCAGAGATGAAACCAAAGGTTAGTTATTACGATGTTGTCCTTAACTGTAAGGATCTTCTTTCAATGAGAGCAATAGCAAAAGACTATGGGAAATCTGCTCAATGGATGAATAATTTCTTACATGATTTGGGAGTTCAATTCAAGCAGTCAGATATTTGGCTATTGTATCAAAAGTATGCAGAGGAAGGTTATACCAGTACTAAGACTCATAACTATCTTGGAACAGATGGAGCAAATCATTCTAAGGTTCATACTTACTGGACTCAAAAGGGAAGACTATTTATCTATGACCTAATGAAACAAAACGGAATCTATCCACTTATTGAACAGGAGGCAGACCATGAGTAAGACATATAAGAAACACCTTGAAAATCCAAACTTTAGACCACTTGCATATATCTGCGCTCCATATAGTGGTGATAAAGATTTAAGCATTAAGAAAGCAATTCACTATGCAGAGTTGGCATACAAGAATGATGCAATTCCTGTAACTCCACATCTATTGTTTCCCTTTATGGATGATAGAGATTTAGAACAAAGAAAGGATGCACTTTTTATGGATATCATACTTCTTGGTAAATGCCAGGAAGTATGGGTGTTTGGCAGTCAAATGACTGAAGGCATGAAAAGAGAAATTGAAATTGCTGAAAAAAGAAAACAGGTTATTAAGTATTTTACAAGTGAGGGTTTGGAGGTTAAGACAAATGCTAAATTTTAATTGTTATGATGCTACTTGCATCGGAAATAAGAATAACTGCCTTTATCCTAATATGGTAACAGTTGTTGATAGGGATAGCTTTATAAAAGCTATCTCTTTTGACCATGTTACAGCAGAGTTTCAAGGCAGTTATAGAAGTAAAGATAAGTTCATAACTTCTAATTGCATACCTATGGACTGTGATAATGATCACTCAGATGATGAAAAAGACTGGGTGACACCTTTTGATGTGGCATTAGCCTTTCCAGGAGTATGCTTTTTTGCATCATATAGCAGAAACCATATGAAGGTAAAAGGAAATAAGTCAGCAAGACCAAGATTTCATATCTATTTTCCAATTGAAGAAATAAATGATGCTGGAGAATATTCAAGTTACAAAGAACAACTTTTTAAAGAGTTTTCATATTTTGATGATAATGCTTTGGATGCTGCCAGATTTATTTATGGCATTCCAAATCCGGAAGTAGAACTTTATGATGGCGAGTTTTCAATTATTGAATTTCTACAAGAAGATGAATTTGCAAAACTGGATGAAAAGAAAATAGAAAGTGGCAATAGAAATAACACTATGAGCCATATTGCTGGCAAGCTAATAAAAAGGTTCGGGGCAAGTGATCAGGCATATGAGAAATTTTTAGAACAAGCAACTAGATGTGATCCTCCCCTATCTGATGAAGAACTATCAACTATATGGAACAGTGCTAAAAAATTCGGAGATAAGGTTTCAAACCAAGAAGGATATATACCACCGGAGCAGTACAATCTTGAACTTCAGCTTATGCCAGAAGATTTTTCAGATGTTGGTCAAGCGATAATTTTAGCAAGGGAGTATGGGGATAAACTCCGTTATTCTCCTGCAACAGATTTTCTTGTATATAATGGATGCTTTTGGGAAGAATCACAGCCTAATGCTCAAGCAATAGCACAAGAGCTGACAGCAAGACAGCTAGAAGAGGCAGAAATTGAAATACAAAAGATGGTAGCTGAGATGAACAAAAATGGTGCATGGGCACTTATTGCTGCAATGGGTCCAAAGAAAGCAAGTGCCCAGTTTAATAGAGAACAAGCAAGGTCTTTTGAAAAATATGAGCAGGCTGAAACCTATCGTAAGTATGCAATTAAAAGAAGAGATACAAAATATATCTCTGCTGCACTTAAGGAAGTAAGGCCTATGGTTCAAATCGAACAGTCGATGCTTGATGCAGATGAATTTCTATTAAATACACCATTTGAAACTATAAATCTTGTAACTGGTAGTAAAAATAATCACAAGGCATCTGACTATATTACAAAACAAACAACTGTATCACCTAGTGAAGATGGTAAAGAAATCTGGGATGATGCACTTAACACTTTCTTTGTAAATGATGATGCCCTTATTTCCTATGTTCAAAAAATAGTGGGACTTGCGTCAATAGGAAAGGTTTATGTTGAGGCTCTTATTATCGCATATGGTGAGGGAAGAAATGGTAAGTCTACTTTTTGGAATGTAGTATCAAAGGTGCTTGGAACATATAGTGGGAATATGTCTGCAGATATGTTAACTGTTGGATGCAGAAGAAATGTAAAACCAGAACTTGCTGAGGCAAAGGGTAAAAGACTGCTTATTGCTGCTGAACTTGAAGAGGGTATGCGAATGAATACATCAAATGTAAAGCAGCTTTGCTCTACTGATGAAATCTTTGCAGAAAAGAAGTTTAAATCTCCGTTTAGTTATGTGCCAAGTCATACCCTAGTTTTATACACTAATCACCTGCCACGAGTAGGAGCTGTTGATAAAGGAACCTGGAGAAGATTAATTGTCATTCCTTTTGATGCAAAGATTGAAGGCCAAAACGATATAAAGAATTTTACAGAGTATCTATATGAAAATGCTGGTGGTGCGATTCTTTCTTGGATTATAGAGGGAGCAAAGCAAGTAATTGCAGACGAATATCATATTAATCCACCAAGAAGAGTAGAAGATGCCATAAAAGCATATAGAGAAAATAATGACTGGATGAATCATTTCTTAGATGAATGCTGTGAAATTGACAGTGCTTTTACAGAGAAAAGTGGTGAGCTATATACCGCTTATCGAGCATATTGTCTTAGAACAGGTGAATTTACCAGAAGTGCAGCCGATTTCTATTCTGTATTAGAGCTTGAAGGATTCAACAAGAAAAAGACAAAAAAAGGCATAATTGTATTTGGCATTCGTCTTAAATCCGAGTTAGAAGATTAAAAGGTGCAGGTGGGTGAAGGGTATTTACTATTATTGTCTATATAGGTAAAAAATTAGTATATATATTAATATAGGAAAATATCCTGCATATCCCTGCACCTCTACTAAAAATGGAGGTTTTCATGTTAGAAAAAGAAATAGAAAAAGCTTTAGTAAAAGAGGTTAAAGCATTGGGAGGCTTTTGCATAAAACTTACAAGTCCAAGTATGGATGGACTTCCAGATAGAATGGTATTTTTATCAGATGGGAAGTTTGCCTTTGTAGAACTTAAGGCAAAAGGTAAAAAGCCAAGACCTCTTCAGTTAAAAAGAATGGCTGATTTTAGGCAGTTAGGTTTTAGGTCATTTATGATTGATGGTAAAGAGCAAATCGGAGGTGTTATTGATGAAATACTATCCTCATGATTATCAAAGGTATGCAACGGACTTTATTGTAAGTCATAAAATCTCAGCAGTCTTACTTGAGATGGGACTTGGGAAAAGTGTCATAAGCCTTAGTGCAATAAATGAACTTATGCTAGATTACTTTGATGTATCAAGAACACTTGTAATTGCACCTCTTAGGGTAGCCAATAACACTTGGCCAGATGAAATTGAAAAGTGGGATCATCTAAAATATCTTAGCTATTCTGTGGTAACAGGAAGTGAAAAAGAAAGGTTAGATGCTCTAAATAAGCTTGCACACATTTATATTATTAACCGTGAAAATGTAGATTGGCTTATTACAAAAAGTGGCTTTAAGTGGTTCTTTGATATGGTGGTAATTGATGAACTATCATCTTTCAAAAGTTATCAGGCGAAAAGGTTCAAATCACTTCTTAAAGCAAGACCAAAGGTAAAAAGGATAGTGGGGCTAACAGGTACACCATCCAGTAATGGACTTATGGATTTATGGGCAGAGTTTAGACTACTTGATATGGGAGAAAGGCTTGGAAGGTATATTACTCATTATAGGCAGAATTTTTTTATACCAGATAAAAGAAATCAGCAAATCATATTTTCATATAAACCAAAAGATGGAGCAGAGAAACAGATATATAGTTTAATATCTGATATCACGATTTCTATGAAGTCAAAAGACTTTCTTAAAATGCCAAAGTGTATATTAAACGAAGTTGAAGTTTACCTATCTGAAAAAGAAAGAAACTTATACGATAGCTTAAAAGCTGATATGGTTTTGAAACTTGAAGATGAAGAAATTGATGCTGTAAATGCTGCAGCGCTTTCAAATAAACTTCTCCAAATGGCAAGTGGAGCTGTCTATAACGATGATAAGGAAAGTATTCATATTCACGATAGAAAGATTGATGCTTTGGAAGATTTGATAGAAGGAGCAAATGGTAAACCTGTTCTTATAGCATATTGGTATAAGTCAGATTTAAAAAGAATAAAAGATAAGTTTGATGTAAGAGAACTTAAGACAAGTGTGGACTTTAAAGAATGGAATCAAGGACATATTCCTGTTGCCATTATTCATCCTGCATCTGCTGGTCATGGACTTAACCTACAAGCTGGAGGTTCAACACTTATTTGGTTTTCTCTTACTTGGTCCTTAGAACTTTATGAGCAAACTAATACCAGACTTTATAGGCAGGGTCAGAAAGAAACAGTTGTGATTCATCATATATTAGCAAAAGGAACCATTGATGAAGATGTTATGAAAGCATTAGAAAATAAGAATAAAACACAAGCTGCACTCATAGATGCAGTAAAAGCAAATCTAAAATGAGTAGAGGTTCTATAGAGAACTTACCTCAAAACTTATGGAGGTAAGAAATGAATGCAAAAGAATATTTAAAACAAGCTTTTTATTTAGACAAAAGAATTAATAGCAAGCTGGAGCAAGTTGAAAGTTTAAATGCACTTGCTACTAAAGCAACATCAACTTTATCAGATATGCCAAAGAGTTCCAATAGAGGAACATCTAAACTTGAGGATACTATAATTAAGATTGTAGAACTTCAAGAAGAAATCAATAAGGATATAGATAATTTGGTGGATTTGAAGAAAGAGATAGCAAATTCTATTTATTCATTAAAAGATAAAGAGGAACAAACAGTTCTTGAAAAGAGATATTTATGCTTTAATTCTTGGGAACAGATTGCAGTAGATATGAACTACTCAATTCAGTACTGTTTTAATGTGCATAGAAACGCTTTAGGAAAAATTTCAATTCCAATTAAGGCTATGTAGTAAAGTTGATAGAATAAGAGTAGAAAAATGTAGTATCATTAAAATAGAAAAAGAATAATTAAAAGAGCCTTGGAGATTTAATCTTCAGGGCTTTCTTTATGGAGTGATAATGTGCCAAGAAAACCTAAGAGACCATGTTCTTATCCAGGGTGTCCAGTGTTGGTTGATGGACGATTCTGCAAGAAACATGAGAAAGAATACAACAAAAACTATGAAAAATATAAACGTGATCCTAAAACTCATAAGCGATATGGAAAAGCATGGAGAGTTATTAGAAAAAGATATGTATCAGAGCACCCGTTATGTGAGATGTGTTTAAAAGAAAATAGAATGACAAAGGTAGAGGAAGTACATCACATACTTCCTCTTTCTCGTGGTGGAACCAATGATGAAGACAACCTTATGAGTCTTTGTAAATCATGCCACTCAAAGATTCATGCCAAGAGTGGGGACCGATTTGGGGGATAGTTTTTCGTGGGGAGGGGGAGTCTTAATCTCTACGACTGAACCCCATACCAACGGTGCCGCCCTTTCACGCACAAAAAGACGGGTTCAAACGCCCTATTAAAAACATGGAGGTGATAATATCGCTAAAGACGGAACATACAGAGGTGGAAGACGAGTAAAAGCAGGAGGGAAACCACAGCCTGCTGTTGAAAAAATAGAAAAAGGTAAAAAAGTAGAAATACTAATGAATGATATTCCAACATTCACTCCAGAAGAAATAGATGCAGTTGACTTACCAGACGGAGCAGTTCTTGATGGAACCGATATGCCTACACCAAGTGACTATCTATCTGCAAAACAAAAGAATGGAATACCACTAGGTGCCGATGAAATATATAAAGAGACTTGGGGCTGGTTAAAACATAGAAACTGTGAGAACTTAGTAAATCCAAGATTATTAGAATCTTACTCTCAGGCTTTTGCAAGATACATTCAATGTGAAGAGGCAATAAGTCAATTTGGACTATTAGGCAAGCATCCTACTACAGGAGGGGTCATCGCATCCCCTTTTGTACAGATGTCTAGCCAGTTTCAAAAGACAGCCAACCTTTTATGGTACGAGATTTATGACATAGTTAAAGAAAACTGTACAGAAGTTTATGAAGACTATGGGGAGGATATGATGGAAAAATTACTAAGGCAAAGGAGGTAATTATATTGTTTGAAAAAGTAAATCCAAAGCATCCAGATAAAATAGCTGATTGCATAGCTGGTGCAATTGTAGATTTATCATATAAAGAAAAGGAAAATCCTAAAATAGCAGTTGAAGTTTTGCTGGGGCATGGAAATTGTCATGTCATTATAGAAACAGATTGTAAGTTGAATAAGAAAGAAATTGAAACAGCAATTAAGAGGATAGCTGGAGATGTCAAAGCAGATATTAAATTAGTAGAACAGGATATCCACCTATCAAATAATCAAAAAGAAAAGATAAGATGTGGTGACAATGGAATCTTTAAGGGAGTACATACATCAGATGAAGAAAAGAGACTATCTTTAATTGCTCGTGAAATATATTCTAATTATCCTTACGATGGAAAATACATTCTTGATGGGGATAAACTTATTATTTGTCAGTCAAATGTATCTACAGAAATTTTAAAATCAATTTATCCAAGAGCAATTGTAAATCCATTAGGAGATTGGACTGGAGGATTTGATGTTGATACTGGAGCGACTAATAGAAAACTCGGCTCAGATATGGGACGAGCAGTAACTGGTGGT
This sequence comes from uncultured Anaerococcus sp., assembly GCF_947253225.1. Lineage (GTDB taxonomy): Bacteria > Bacillota > Clostridia > Tissierellales > Peptoniphilaceae > Anaerococcus. The sequence continues at coordinate 14,085 of NZ_CAMXYR010000010.1, forward strand.
GGTCTTCATGGTAAAGACCTATCCAAGGCTGATGTATCAGTTAATATTTATGCCTACCTAAAGGCACAAGAGGAAAATAAAGAGATTGAATTATCCTGTGCAATTGGAGATGAAACTATTGATTGTAGACCATATTCTGAAATTGTAGAAATTGCTAGAAACTACATTAATTCTATTGGTGGTTTTGAGGAATTTGCAAAGTGGGGGTTAATATGATAACAACAAAGGAAATGAAATTAGTCGATATTGAAAAACTTGTACCCTATGTAAACAATGCAAGAACTCACTCACAAGACCAGATTAATAAACTACGATCATCAATTAGAGAGTTTGGTTTCATCAATCCTGTAATTATTGATAAAGACTACGGAGTTATTGCAGGTCACGGAAGAATTATGGCGGCAAAGGAAGAAGGTATAAAAGAAGTACCTTGTGTCTTTGCAGACCATCTAAACGAGGCACAAAAGAAAGCCTATATCTTAGCTGACAACAGGATGGCTCTTGATGCTGGTTGGGATGAAGAATTACTGAGAGTAGAGATTGAATCCCTAGAAGATTATGGATTTAATGTAGAACTTACTGGTTTTTCGCCGGATGAGTTATCAAATATTTTTGACTTAGGAAATGATACAGAAGATGAAGGTTTTGATGTTGACAAAGAATTAGAAAAGCCTACTTTTTCAAATGCTGGAGATATATGGACATTAGGTAAGCACAAACTTGTTTGTGGAGATTCTACAGATGAGACAACCTACGAGAAATTAATGGGAGAATCAAAGGCAAATCTTATCATCACTGACCCTCCATACAATGTAAACTATGAAGGATCAGCCGGAAAAATTAAAAACGACAATATGGAGCAAGGTAAATTTTATGAATTTTTACTAAGCTCCTTTTTAAATATGGAAAAGTTTCTTGCAGATGATGGCTCTATATATGTTTTCCATGCAGATACAGAAGGACTTAATTTTAGAAAGGCTTTTCAAGATGCTGGATTTTATTTATCTGGTACTTGTATCTGGAAGAAACAGTCCCTTGTACTTGGAAGAAGTCCTTACCAGTGGCAACATGAACCAATCCTCTATGGCTGGAAGAAAAAAGGAAAACACAATTGGTACACAGGAAGGAAAGAATCTACCATTTGGGAATTTGATAAACCAAGAAAAAATGGCGACCACCCTACTATGAAACCTATTCCACTTTTATCATATCCGATTAAAAATTCATCAATGACAAACTCTATTGTACTTGATCCATTTGGTGGTAGTGGAAGTACATTAATAGCTTGTGAACAGACTGATAGGATTTGTAGGATGATAGAACTTGATGAAAAATTTGTAGATGTCATTGTAAATAGATTTATTGAATTAGTTGGTAGTGATAAAGATGTAAGCCTTTTAAGAGATGGAAAAAAATATAAATACTCTGAGGTAGTAAAAGATGAATAAAGAACTAAGGTTAGGTTCACTATTTGACGGCAGTGGAGGATTCCCTTTAGCTGCTATTTTTTGTGGAATAAAACCTATATGGTCATCGGAGGTTGAGCCTTTTCCAATAAGAGTTACACAGAAAAACCTACCTCAATTTAAACATTTAGGAGATATAAAAGATATCGACGGGTTTGAAATTGAACCTGTTGATATCATTTCCTTTGGCAGTCCTTGCCAAGATTTATCAATTGCTGGAAAAAGGGCAGGACTCGAAGGAAAAAAATCCAACCTTTTTTATGAGGCCATAAGAGTTATAAAAGAAATGAGGTGTAAAACTAATGGTAAGTATCCAAGATACCTACTATGGGAAAATGTACCAGGAGCATTTTCATCAAACAAAGGAGAAGACTTTAGATGCGTCCTTGAAGAAATTACAAGAATTAAAGATTCCAAAGTTAAACTTTCTCGACCATCGCAATGGCAAAGTGCAGGAGAAATCATGGGAGATAATTTTTCCATTGCTTGGAGAGTCCTTGATGCTAAATACTTCGGAGTGCCCCAACGAAGGAGAAGAATCTTCATTGTCGCAGATCTTGATGGAGGAAGTTCCAGAGAAATATTATTTGAGCAAAAAAGCTTGTCAGGGAATACTTCAGAGGGCTGCGAGAAAGGGAAAAGAAATACCGGAGCCATTAAAGAAAGCTTTAATAAAACAATCTGTCTAAATGACCAAGGCGGTCAAAGGATGGACTTTTATTCTGATGAAAGTGGAACTTTGAGAGCAAGTGGTGGAATTGCACCATTTGTTTTTGAAAATCACAGTCAAGACTCAAGGTATAAAGGGCCACTAAAAGAAACACAAACACTTGCATCAAACTTAGGACAAGGTGGTAATAACCAACCATTTGTAGTCTACGATATAAGACAAACTTCAGAAAATACTAAAAATGAAAGACATAATATTTACGAGTGTGACGTTTCAAGGACTATAGATACATCTGGAAATACTCCTACCAGGAATCAAGGAGGTGTAGCTATTGTTGAAGATACCTATTCAATGAGTAAGAACTCATATTTTACAAAAGCAGATAAAAATATATCGTCACCTTTACTGGCTACTGATTATAAAGATCCACCTCTTGTTAATCAGAAACTTGTTAGAAGACTGACACCAAAAGAATGTGGAAGACTACAAGGATTCCCAGATTATTGGTGTGATAACTTAGAAATAGAAAATCCAACAGATGAGGACTTGGCCTTTTGGAGAGAAGTTTTTGATAAGGATGCAGAAATAAAAGGTCTTAAAAAGAAGAAAACAGATAAGCAGATACTAAAATGGCTTAGAAATCCTCATACTGATTCTGCAGAGTATAAAATGTGGGGCAATGGTATTGCTCTTCCATGTGCAATATATATCTTTAAAAGTCTTGTAAATACATCAAATAAGACTTGATATAAATTAGTATTTGAGCAATATATGTATGTAAGAGGTGATTAGATGATTTCAAGGGAAATTATAGAAAAATTAAAAGAAATTTATCCATCAGGAACAAGAGTTAAATTAATTAAGATGGAGGATGTGCAAGCACCACCAAAAGGAACTCTTGGTACAGTTTATGGTGTTGATGCTATTGGATCGATCCTAGTAAAATGGGATAATGGTTCAACATTAAATGTTATTTTTAGGGAAGATATTATAGAAAAAATATCGGACAAAGGTTGAAAAATAGCCGATATTTAGGTAAAAATTACTTGACTTATCTTCGATAGTACGGGAATATGTACATAACAAAAAAAGATAAGGAGAATAAAAATGGCATACAAATATATGAAAACACAAGAAGATTTAAATGAGTTAATTGACTCTTCAGCAATTACAATGCTTGGACTTTATGAAGGAGAAAATGGAGACTTAGCTTTTCAAGATTACTTAAAAGACTACCTTGAAGATGATACAATTTACATCACAATGGGAAAAATAATCAACCAGTTTTACGAAACTAACCTTCCTGAAGACTTAAGGATAGTAAGTTTAAAATATAATAAGCTTGGAAGACTACCAATGATAAGGCTTGAGATTGGAGCAAAATGGTTTAACGATTTCATAGATAACCTTTAAAAAGATTGAAAAATAGCCGATTTATAAGCACAAAAGACTTGACTAATACTCTCTTATACGGGAATATGTATATAACAAAAGCAAAGGAGAGTAACCATGAAAAAAGATATCCTAGAAAGATTAGAAACAGAAGTCAAAGCCTGCAAAAGATACTCAGAAAACTCAATAAAAAAATCAAAAGAAGGAAATATTGGATTAGCAATTAACCTTTTAGATATAGCAGGAACAACAAAGAAATGTGCAGACCAACTTCATGAAGAACTTTGGAAAGAGTCACAAGGAAGTCTAAACGAAGAAGAATATGAACTTTTTGCAGAATCAGAGACATTAGATATAGAACTTAAGAAAGCTTACAAAGAATTAAACATAGCAAGACAAAAATAAAATAAAGAAAAATGAGCCGAGGCTCTTTTTCTCGTAGTGAACTAGCGAAGGCTAGTATTTTTTATGCTCATTTTTAGAGGAAGGAGGTCAAATGAAATATAAACCAAGTAGATTTATGCTTGAAACATCCCGATATGATAAAAACAAAGCAGACTATGCAGTTACCTTTATAGAATGCCTTAAACATACAAAAGGTAGATGGGCAGGTAAAGATTTCAAGCTTATTGATTGGCAAGAAGAAATCATAAGAGACTTATTTGGCATTGTAAAAGATACAGGATATCGACAATTTAATACAGCATATATTGAAATACCAAAGAAGATGGGAAAATCTGAACTTGCAGCTGCTGTAGCACTTCTTCTCACTTGTGGTGATGGAGAAGAAAGAGCAGAAGTTTATGGATGCGCAGCCGATAGACAACAAGCAACTATAGTTTTTGATGTTGCAGCTGATATGGTAAGAATGAGTCCAGCCCTTTCTAAAAGAGTAAAGATACTAGCATCTCAAAAGAGAATGATTTATAAGCCTACCAATTCTTTCTACCAAGTTTTATCTGCAGAGGCCTATTCTAAACACGGATTTAATATTCATGGTGTGGTCTTTGATGAACTTCATACCCAACCTAATAGAAAGTTATTTGATGTCATGACAAAAGGGTCTGGTGATGCAAGAACCCAACCCCTATATTTTCTTATAACAACTGCTGGAACAGATACGAAATCAATCTGCTATGAGACTCACCAAAAGGCAGTCGACATACTTGAAGGAAGAAAAACTGATCCAACTTTTTATCCTGTGATTTATGGAGCAGACAGAGAAGATGATTGGACAGATGAAAAAGTATGGCATAAAGCAAATCCATCTCTTGGAATTACAGTTCCTATAGAAAAAGTAAGACAAGCCTGTGAATCAGCTAAACAAAACCCAACTGAAGAAAATGCTTTTAGGCAACTAAGGCTTAACCAGTGGGTCAAACAAGCAATTAGGTGGATGCCTATGGAAAAGTGGGACCTATGTAACTTTACTGTTAATGAAGAAGAACTAAAAGGCAGAGTTTGTTATGGTGGACTTGACCTATCATCTACAACAGATATTACAGCTTTTGTTTTAGTCTTTCCTCCAATAGATGAAGATGATAAATATCAAATATTACCTTACTTTTGGTTACCAGAAGATAACCTCGACCTAAGAGTAAAAAGAGACCATGTAAACTATGACCTATGGAAAAAACAAGGCTATATTATGACAACAGAAGGTAATGTAGTCCACTATGGATTTATAGAAAAATTTATCGAAGACTTAGGTGAGATATATAACGTCCGAGAAATTGCCTTTGATAGATGGGGAGCAGTACAGATGGTTCAAAACTTAGAAGGTATGGGATTTACTGTTGTTCCATTTGGTCAAGGATTTAAAGACATGTCTCCACCAACAAAAGAATTGATGAAACTAACTCTTGAAAGAAAAATAGCCCATGGAGGTCATCCAGTTCTAAGATGGATGATGGATAATATTTTTATACGAACAGATCCTGCTGGAAACATTAAAGCAGACAAAGAAAAATCGACAGAAAAAATTGATGGTGTAATTGCTACAATAATGGCTCTTGATAGGGCTATAAGGAGTGGTAATGATACAAGTGAATCAATTTATGATGATAGAGGTCTTATAGTGTTTTAGGAGGTGGTAATATAGGAATAAATAAAAATAGTTGACCAATCAACTAAATAGAAGTATAATTTAATCATCAAAGGAAGGTGAGTAAATTATGAAATATAAAAGATATATCTTCCCTATTCTAATGGGAAGTACAATGAGCGTGATAATGTCTCAGATTAATACAGGAAAAATTATTATCCCAAGTGTAATAACAATGATGTTATTACAATCGATAGTTGCAAGTTTTGCATCTTTAATTTTTCCGGCTGGTATTATAGGAGCTAAATTAACAAAAAAATTATATAGAGGAAAATCATACAATATTTTCTTAATAATTTCATCAATATTACCAGCAATCTATTTTACTGCAATTATGTCTATTAGTGGATTATTGAAGATGAAAGGATATGATGAGAACTTTTGGAAGATGTATTTTTCTACTTTTCCTATGAATGTTTTGTGTGGATATTTGGCAAGTATTTTTTGGAATGTAATATTAGATAAAACATTAATAGGAAAAGAGATATAAAATGGAAAAAAGTATTGGAAAACTTATAACATATTTAGCTAGATGCATCCAACAAGAATTAAAAGATGTCCTTAAACCATTTGATATAAGAGTAGGTGAAGAACCATATTATATAGCACTTACAAAAAAAGATGGATTGACTCAAGAAGAATTAACAAAAATAGTAAAGGTAGATAAAGCAGCTACAGCTAGAATGGTTAAATCGTTAGAACAAAAAGGATATATAAGTCGAGAAATAGATGCAGAAGATAGGAGAAATAAAAAAATATATCTTACAGAAAAAGGAAGATTAAAATATGAACCATTGAGCAAAGCCTTACAAAATTTTAATACAGCTCTAACGAAAGAATGGACAGATGATCAGTATAAATTAGTTTATGAAAGTTTAGAAATGTTAATAGATAAATTTGAAAAAGATAACAAATAAAACCCTTTTTATCTAAGAATATGTAACAATATAAGCATCTACATTAGTAGGTGCTTTTTTTATATCTAAAATCAGGAGGTGGTAATATAAACATTTTAAACTTAATATTTACCCATAAGGGCACAGGTAAGTCAAGAGACAAACCTAAAGACGGGGAGAGGATATCTTCATCGTCTTTTTTATTTGGGAGAACAACAGCAGGAAGGAATGTTAACGAATTTACTGCCATGCAGATGACAGCCGTTTATTCCTGTGTAAGAGTTTTAGCTGAAACATTAGCAGGACTTCCTCTTCATTTATATAAAAGAGGAGATTCAAACTCAAAGGAAAAAGCAAAAGACCATGCCATATATTTTCTTTTACACGATGAGCCAAATACTGAAATGACTTCCTTTGTATTTAGGGAAACACTAATGACACATCTTCTACTTTGGGGCAATGCTTATGCTCAGATAATTCGTAATGGGAGAAATGAGGTAATTGGACTTTATCCATTAATGCCAAACAAAATGACTGTTATGAGAAGTGAAGATGGAGAAATCTTTTATAAATACAATTATAAATCAGAAGAAGTTTATCTTTTAAAAGAAGATGTTCTTCATATACCTGGACTTGGTTTTGATGGTCTTATTGGTTACTCGCCAATTACAATGGCCAAGAATGCAATTGGTATGGCTATGGCTTGTGAAGATTATGGTGCATCTTTCTTTCAAAATGGAGCACAACCAGGTGGGGTTTTAGAACATCCAGGCATAATTAAAGATCCAGAGAGAGTAAGGGAGTCATGGAATGCAGCCTTTCAAGGGCCTAAGAACGCCAACAAAGTGGCTGTACTTGAAGAAGGGATGAAATACCAACCCATAGCTATAGCGCCAAGTGAGGCCCAGTTTTTGGAAACAAGAAAGTTTCAGTTAAATGAGATAGCAAGGATATTCAGAATACCACCTCACATGATTGGTGACTTGGAGAAGTCATCATTTTCAAATATAGAACAGCAGTCACTTGAATTTGTTAAATATACTCTCGATCCTTGGATTGTTCGTTGGGAGCAATCCCTAGAAAGAGCACTACTAACAAAGAAAGAAAAAGAATCTTACTTTATTAAATTTAATCTTGATGGACTTCTAAGAGGAGACTATGAATCAAGAATGAATGGATATGCTGTAGGAAGACAGAATGGGTGGATGAGTGCAAATGACATAAGAGAATTAGAAAACCTTGATAGGATTTCAGCTGAAGAAGGTGGTGACCTATATCTTGTAAATGGAAATATGCTACCGCTTGATAAGGCAGGTAGTTTTTATCAGCAGAAAGGAGAAGAAATAAATCCTAATGAAGAATAATAAAATATTTTGGAATTGGAAAAAGGATTCAAATGAACTCTATATAGATGGAGTTATTGCAGAAGAGTCTTGGTTTGATGATGAAATCACTCCAAGGCTCTTTTTTGAAGAATTAAAAAACAAAAGTGGAGATATAACTGTGTGGATCAACTCCCCTGGTGGAGATTGTATAGCTGCATCGAGAATTTACACCATGCTTTTAGAGCACAAGGGAAATGTGACCATTAAGATTGATGGGCTTGCAGCATCCGCTGCGTCTGTTATTGCAATGGCAGGAACTGAAGTGTTGATGAGTCCTACTTCATTAATGATGATTCATAACCCCTTAACTGTGGCAATTGGCGACTCAAAAGAAATGCAAAAGGCAATTGATATGTTAAAGGAAGTTAAGGAATCAATCATCAATGCTTATGAGATTAAGACAGGTTTATCCAGAAAAGAGATTTCTAATCTAATGGATGGGGAAACTTGGTTTGATAAAAACAAGGCTATTGAGATGGGTTTTTGTGATGGAACTCTCATTGACAAAAGAAAGGATGAAAAAGTTAAAAACATGGTCTTTTCAAGACGAGCAGTTACAAACTCGCTCTTAACAAAGATAAATAAAGAAGTAAAGACTCACTCAATTAGTGAGGTAGAAGAAAGATTAAACAAAATTAAAAATACTTGGAGGTAAAGATATGAACATTAAAGAACTTTTAGAAAAGAGAACTAAAGCTTGGGATGAGGCAAAGGCATTTGCTGAATCTAAGAAAGATGAAAATGGTCTAATGTCTGATGAAGACTTTAAGACATATGAAGAGATGGAAAGGACTATCGAGAATTATACTCGTGAAATTGAAAGAAAGATGAGGGAAGAAGAAATGGATAAATCCTTGGAAAAACCTACTAGTGAAGCACTAACAAATGAACCTGCTACTTTTAATGAAGAAGATAAACCAATGAGAACAAGAAATGTCTATAAGAAGTCTATGATGAAGGCATTAAGAACTAACTTTAGAGATATTTCCAATGAATTAAAAGTTGGTACAGATGAAAGTGGTGGATATTTAGTTCCAGAAGAAATGGAAGTAGATATTGTAAATGGACTTGAAGATGAAAATATTGTAAGAAAATTAGCTACAAAAGTTCAAACTTCAGGACTTCATAAAATCAATATTGCAGCTACAAAGCCAGCAGCCCTATGGGTTGAAGAAGGTGGTCAACTTACCTTTGGAGACGGCACATTTGATCAAGTATCTCTTGATGCACATAAACTCCATGTTGGTATTAAAGTTACTGAAGAACTTCTATATGACGCAGCCTTTAATCTAGAAAAATACATCACTGAAGAATTTACTAGAGCGCTAGCAAATGCTGAAGAGGACGCCTTCTTAAATGGAGATGGAGTAAATAAGCCTACGGGAATTTTTGATTCTAAAAAGGGTGGAGAACTTGGCCTAACAACAAAGGCTCAAACAATTACTGCAGATGAACTAATTGATTTAGTTTACTCCTTAGATAGGCCTTATAGAAAGAAAGCAGCCTTCATTTTAAATGATGCAACAGTTGCTCAGATTAGAAAACTTAAAGATGTTAATGGTGCATATATTTGGCAGCCATCACTTAAGGATGGAGAACCAGATAGACTTTTAGGATATCCTGCCTATACATCTGCCTTTGCTCCAAAAGCTGAAAAAGGAAAACTTGCAGTAGCCTTTGGCGATTTTTCATATTACAAGATTGGAGATAGGGGAAATAGGTCTTTCCAAGACTTAAAGGAACTATTTGCTGGTAATGGAATGGTAGGTTTCTTAGGCAAAGAAAGAGTTGATGGAATCTTAGTTTTAAGAGAAGCAGTTAAACTATTAAAAATTGGTGCTACTGCCTAAGGAGTAAATTATGATTACTCTTGAGGAGGCAAAGTCCTATTTAAGGGTGGATTTTGATGATGAGGATGAGATGATTGAATCTCTCATCCAATCATCAATCAAACACTCCATGGATGTAGCCAGGGTTGATAGTGAAGAAGACCTTTCTAAAAATCCAAATGGAAAGATAGCTGTCTTATATATGACCGCTTATCTTTATGAACACCGAGAAGAGGCAGACTATTCTGAACTAAACTTAACTCTAAGGGCTTTATTGTTTGGAATGAGAAAGGCTGAATTCTAATGAGGGTATCGGATTTAAATAGAAAAATAACCTTTCAAAATAAAAATGTTGAGATAGATGAAATTGGTAACCATAAATCAGTATGGACGGATTATCTAGAAACGTCAGCCTATATTTCCTTTCAAGGAAAAGGTGAAGAGGTTTTTTTAGGAATGGAAGTAGACAGGTCAGACATTTCTTTTACTGTAAGATTTCAAAATAGTCTGAAGAACATTAATACTTCAGATTACAGAATTCTATTTGATGATGAAAAGTACAATATCATCTCAATTGACTTTATGAACTATAAAAATAGACTTATAAAGTTTAGATGTAGGAAGGTGAGTAGATGAATGTAAAAATTGAAAATCTAGCCAGTGAAATAATGAAGGGCTTAGAAGAATATTCTGATATGGCAACAGATGAAGTCAAAAAGGAAGTCAAAAAAGCTGGTAGCAATATTAGAAAAGACATACAAGAAAATGCACCTGTAGGAGAAACAAAGAAATATTCTAAATCTTGGTCTGTAAAAACTATGAAAGAAACTTCAAATTCAATAGAACTAGTAGTTCACTCAAGAAATAGATATCAACTGGCTCATCTACTTGAAAAAGGTCACGTACTAAGGCAGGGTGGGAGAGTATCTGCTAAGCCACACATTGGACCAGCTGAAGAGAAAGGAGTCAGAGAATTGGAAGAAAATATAATGAGGAAATTACAAGATGGATAGGCTATTAAAAATAATTGAAGATATGGGACTTCCATTTGCATACTCTCACTTTGCTGAAGGAGAAAGTCCAGACCCACCATTTTTGGTTTATCTATTTCCAAAAAATAAACACTTTGGTGCAGATGGAGTGGTTTTTTATAAAAACACACAGATAGACTTAGAACTTTATACTGATAAGAAAGATTTAAAACTAGAAGAAAAAATAGAAGAGATACTTGATAGAGAAGAAGTCTATTATGAAAAATCTGAAGTTTGGATTGAATCAGAAAGACTCTATGAAGTTTTGTATGAATTCACACTTAATTTAAAAATTACGGAGGTAAATAATAATGGCCAATAAAGTTAAATTTAATATTTGTAACGTACACTACGCTCTCTTTGATAAAGCTGAAGAAGGTGTTATTAAATATAAGACACCAGTGCCAATGCCTGGTGCTGTTTCAATTTCACTAGATCCAAATGGAGAGCCTGAAAGCTTTTATGCAGATGGAATTGAATACTACACTATTTCAAACAATATGGGATATGACGGAGATTTAGAAATCGCTCTTATTCCAGAATCCTTTAGGACTGATGTTTTGATGGAAAAATCAGATTCCAATAAGGTTCTAATTGAGTCTTCAAATTCTGAAACTGCGAACTTCGCATTGTTATTCGAGTTTGATGGTGACCAAAAGAAAATCCGTCACGTCATGTATAACTGTTCAGCAGCAAGACCTACCCTTGAGGGAGAAACCAACGAGGAATCAAGAGAAGTTCAACCAGAAACCTTGTCTATTCAAGCAAGACCACTTCCAAATGGAAATGTAAAGGCTAGAACAGGGGAAGAGACTACAAAGGAAACTTATGATGGTTGGTACAAGTCAGTCTATATGCCAACAGAAACTACAGTAACACCTTCAAGAGCAAGTGTTGGAGGTAAATAAATATGGCACTAACAAAGAAAATTCAAATTGATGGACAAGATGTTGTTTTCCGTGCATCAGCAGCTATCCCAAGAATCTATAGGCTTAAATTTGGAAGGGATATCTTTAAAGACTTAATGGAACTAGAAAAGTCCATGAAGAAAAATGATGAAGATAAATCTAATCTAGATATAGGTTCATTAGAACTATTTGAAAATATAGCCTATGTAATGGCAAAGCATGGAGATAAATCTGTGCCAGATAGTCCAGAAGAATGGTTAGATAATTTCTCAACTTTTTCAATTTATCAAATTCTACCTCAGCTAATTGAGTTGTGGGGACTTAATATAAAATCGGAAGAAGTTCCTAAAAAAAAGTAAGACCAACAGAAAGACCAATGACTACACCCTTATTCCTGTTGAGGGCAGTAGAACTTGGCCTTTCTGTTTCTGATTTATCTTTATTAACAATAGGTTTGGTCAATGACATGTTTACAGAGAAGAATAATGATGACTATAAATACAAAGAAGTAGCTACACAAGAAGACTTTGATAAATTTTAATCTACTTATGGTATAATCACTGTAATAGAGGTGATACAGTGGGTAAAAAGAATAGAGGAAGAGCACCTAAGGTTCGTTTAGACCAAATTCCAAAATTAATTAGATTAGAGGCAGTTGAAAAATATAATAAATCTCCAGAGACTGTAAGAATTTATTTTAATCAACTGGAAATGACCTTAATTGCTCTCGACAGCAGATATGAAAATTACGAAGTCAATACAGCTGATGATAACATAATGTTTATCATAGGTGGTAGGAAAAATAAAAAGAATAAATTAACTCAAGCTGATGTACAAAAAGCTATAAATGATGAATTAGAGTTAAGATTTTATATGGACGAAGAATTTTATGACGAATATTAATTTTTAGCATCTATCAAAATGGTAGGTGCTTTTTTGATGCTTAAAATTAAGGAGGTGAGATATTGGCAAATAGAATAAAAGGGATAACTGTTGAGATTGGTGGGGACACTACCAAATTACAGACAGCACTAAAACAAGTAAATACGGAGATTAAGCATACTCAATCTGAACTTCGTGATGTCAATAAACTTCTAAAACTTGATCCTGGCAACACTGAACTTATCTCCCAAAAGCATAAGCTATTAGGACAGACTCTAGAAGAAACAAAGAATAAATTAACATCATTAAAAGAGGCACAAAAACAGGCTGAACAGGCTCTTGCAGAAGGTAAGATTTCCCAAGAGCAATATGATGCCCTTAAACGAGAGATTATTGAAACAGAACAAGCCCTAAAGTCTCTAGAAAGACAAGGGGCAACCACTAATCAAACCCTGCAAAACATAGCTATTACTGGGGAAAAATGGCAAAACACAGGGCAAAATATAGAAAACGTAGGAAGAAAAATGATGCCAGTATCTCTTGCAGTAGCAGGTCTTGGAGTAGCAGCTGTAAAGACTGCATCAGATTTTGATTCTGGTATGTCAAAGGTAAAAGCAGTATCTGGTGCAACAGGGTCCGACTTTGATGCCCTAAGGGAAAAGGCTCGTGAAATGGGAGCCAAAACAAAGTTCTCAGCATCTGAAGCGGCAGAGGCTATGAACTACATGGCTATGGCTGGTTGGAAAAGTAAAGATATGATTAGTGGTATTGAAGGAGTCATGAACCTTGCTGCAGCTAGTGGTGAGGACTTAGCTACTACTTCAGATATCGTAACAGATGCCCTTACAGCCTTTGGTTTAAAAGCAGAAGATTCTTCTCACTTTGCTGATGTTCTTGCTGCTGCATCATCTAATGCCAATACCAATGTTTCATTAATGGGTGAAACCTTCAAATATGCTGCACCTATTGCTGGGACACTTGGCTATTCAGTTGAAGATACAGCAGTAGCTATAGGTTTAATGGCTAACGCAGGAATAAAAGGCTCACAAGCAGGGACAGCTTTAAGGTCTGGACTAACAAGACTCGCATCACCAACTAAAGAAGTTATTAATGGAATGTCCATGTTGGGATTATCTATTGAAGATGTACAGGGCCTTTCACTTGATGAAACTCTAAGCACCTTTAGAGTTGCCTTTGCCAATTTAGATGGAACTCAAAAAGCACAAGCAGCATCCATGATATTTGGTAAAAATGCCATGTCTGGAATGTTGGCAATCATAAATGCCAGTGAGAAAGACTACAATAGTTTGAGTGATGCCATCTATAATGCAGATGGAACAGCAGAAAAAATGGCTGCTACTATGCAGGATAACCTAGCTGGTCAATTAAAGATTTTACAATCTGCCTTAGAAGAATTAGCCATATCCTTTGGAGAACTTTTAATGCCTGCTGTTAGAAAAGCAGTAGATATATTAACAAAACTGGTAAATGGACTTAATGCACTTCCAGGACCAGTAAAAGGTATTATTGCAGGTATCGGTCTTTTTATAGCTGCTCTTGGTCCTGTACTAATGATTGTAGGAAAACTTATATGGTCAATAGGTACTATTATGACCAAAGGGCCTCTAATAGTAGGAGGAATAACTAAGATAGTTGGAATCTTTACAGGTACACTTATACCAGCAATCACTGCAGTAGTATCAGCCATAGGTATTGTTCCTATTGCTATTGGTGCAGTAATAGCTGGACTTGTTCTTTTATGGAAGAAATGTGACTGGTTTAGAGAAGGTCTTATCTCTATTTGGGAAACAATAAAAGAATCAACAGTAGTTATTTGGAATGGAATAAAAGAATTCTTCGTAAACCTCTGGCAAGGAATATCAGAATCTTGGACAAGCACTTGGACTGATATTACAAGTTTTCTATCAGAATTTTGGGCTGGATTTATTGAAGGTGTTAAGACTACTTGGAAAGGCATCAAGGACTTCTTTGCCAACCTGTGGAATGGACTTTCTGAAGGATGGAATACTATCTGGACATCTATAACAACTTTTCTAACTGAATCTTGGAATACCTTTATTGAGGGAGCCAAGAGTCTATGGCAAAGTTTAGGAGAATTCTTTACAAGCCTCTGGACAGGAATTCAAACTACTTTTACCAATATATGGACAGCTATTTCAACTACAACTACAGAAGTATTTACAGCAGTTGGAGAGTTTATCAGGACTACTTGGGAAGGTATTAAGACTTTAATTTCAACAGTTCTTGATGCAATTAAAGTAAAAGTAGAAACCATTTGGAATGGACTAAAAGAGTTCTTAACAACAGTCATCACTGCCATTGGAGAATTTATTTCTACATCTTGGACAAACATAAAAACTACAATTGAGACTATCTTGACTTCTATTAAGACAGTCCTTGAATCAATCTGGAATGGGATAAAGACCTTTATCTCATCAACAATGAATAATATTAAATCCTTTGTTTCATCTGCTTGGAATTCCATAAAGTCGACTATTTCATCTGCAGTAAATTCCGCGAAGTCAGCAGTATCGTCTGCATTTAATTCGATGAGATCAAGTATTTCATCGACTATGTCAAATATTCAGTCCACTATTAGAAATGGATTTAATAATGCGGTTAATCATATTAAAAATTTGGCATCTCAAGCCTATACATGGGGAGCAGATATGATTAATGGAATTGCTAGAGGGATTAGAAGTGCGATTAGCAATGTGACATCGGCTGTATCGAATGTAGCATCAACTATTAGGTCTTACTTGCACTTTTCAGTTCCAGATGTTGGCCCACTAACTGATTATGAATCTTGGATGCCAGACTTTATGGAAGGTTTATCTAAGGGTATAGAAAAGAGCAGGAGACTAGTACAATCTTCAATGAAAAATGTTGCAAGTGATATGGTTTTAAGTCCCAATATATCAGCTGTTGGCATAGGGGGACACGATAAAGAATCTGCTGTAAATGGAGTAGATATAGGAAGACAAATATCCGATGCATTTGCAAATATCAATTTAAAATCAGAAAATGCAGGAGATATAGTTATACCAGTTTATTTTGGTGGAACTCTCCTTGATGAAGTTATTGTTAATGCATCCATGCGTAAGAATTTAAGGAGCGGAGGTAGGTAATGAAATATCAATCATATTTAATTATTGAAGGAGTAGACCTACCTCTACCAAATTCTTATGATTTGGAGTTTAGAGATATAGAGGCAGATACTGGAGGAGAAACAGAGGCAGGTACTATTCAAAGGGATATTGTTAGAAACAAAGTAGCAAGTATATCTGTAGGTTTTTCATGCAGTCCTAAGCTTGTAAAGACACTGAGTAGTTTTGCTAATAAGCCTAATCTTAAAGTTGAATACTTAGATACAGAAACACTAGAACTAAAAGAGTCACAAATGTATATAGACAAGTTACAAGTCAAATTAATAAAAGATACTTCTTATAAGGGATTGTGGGAAGTATCTTTTTCTTTGGAGGAATACTAATGTATCCAACAAGTGAAGAATATAAAACAGTTATAAAAAAGAACTCTCGTAAATTTTACTGGACGGGAAATATCATCTTAAAAGATGAAACAATCATTCCCTTTACCAATAAAGATATTCTTAAAGGGTCTGGATACATTCATCGTTCATGCTCTGGATCTTCTGAACTTGAAATAGGTACAGTTTATGCTGGAGAGTTTGGAATTAGCCTTTTTTCAAATATAGATAGGTATTCTTTAGAGGATTCCAAATTAGAACTATTCTATCATCAAGAATTAGAAAATAAAAAGATAGAAATCATACCAATGGGAATATTTGATGTTACTGAGGCAAATAGGTCTAAGAAAATATTAGAACTAAAAGGTTATGACTATATGCTTAGGTTTGATAAGAATTTCCCAGTGACAGATACCTTTGGTACAGCTTTTGAATTACTAAGTCTTTCATGTGAGAAGTGCAAGGTAGAACTAGGTATGACAGAAGATGACGTGAAAGCTTTTGTAAATGGTGAGGAAGTTTTGGCAATTTATCAAGACCATGATATAGAAACCTACAGAGACTTTATTCACTATGTAGCATCTACTCTTGGTGCTTTTGCGGGGATTGGTCGTGATGGTAAGTTGGTTTTAAAGAAGTATGCAGAAAGTATATCAACTGAAATTAAAACGAGAGAAAGATTTTCTTCATCAATATCAGATTTTAAGACAAGATATACAGCCATCAACTCAACAAATGCAAAGACTAAAATAGCTGAATACTACTCTTTAGAAAATGATGATGGCCTAACTATGAATCTTGGAATAAATCCATTGATGCAGTTAGGACTTCCAGAAAAAAGAAAAAGAATGTGTGAGGCTCTTCTTACTGAAATTTGCAAAATTCATCACACACCTTTTGATATGGTAACAATAGGAGACCCAAGTCTTGATGTAGGTGACAGAATAGCTATTTCTTACGAAGAAGAAAAGATTGAAGGACTTATTACTGACATTGAATATAAAATAAATAGCAAGCATAGAATTCTTGGCGTAGGTAAGAATCCATATCTATCAAAGGCCAAAAGCAAGAATGATAAAAATATAGTAGGACTTTTAAATCAGATTGAATCGGAAAAGTTGGTAGTTCATGCCTATTCAAATTATTCTGCCTTTAATCTTTCTACCACAGACACACCAATAATTCGTATAGAATTTGCCTCCAATAAAGAAACGGAGGCAATTTTTAATGCATCTATCTTGTTAAATATCATCTGTGATACTGAAGAAAAAACTAGAAAGATATCTAGAAAGGTCAAGAAACAAGTAGAGGTATTAAATAAAGATGGAAAATCCTATGATCCTCCAAAGTACGAAGAAAAAGAAGAAGTAGAGGAATTAGACTTTATTGAAAACATAGAAATACCAACAAGGCTAGTTGTTACTTATGTTTTAAATGATACGAAAATAGAGCATCACATTCCAAAAGAAACTTACTTAAGTGGTGATCATATTTTAAATCTATTTTACCCATTAACCAAACTTCAGGAAAAGACTATGAACAACTTCTCGGTCCTTATTAGGCTTGAATCAGGACAAGCGATGATAGGTAAAGATAATGCTATTGCAGCTATATCTGGTCAATCTCTAGGATCAACAGAAGCTTGGGATGGAAAGATTAAGATTGATGAATCTTGGAAGAGAATAGAACTTAGTCATTCACTCCAGCTTAGGAAATTGAAAGCTGAATACAAAGTAGAAAGCCAAGTCCCAAGACCACTAGTATTTAATGAAAAGGTAGGAAGATTTAAATATCAGGGGTTGGTGCTTGGAAAATATAAAGAAGAAATAACTACAGAATTTAAAGATAAGGAGGAAAGAAATGCTCAAGGGTAAATCAGTCATTGAACTAACTGATGTAAGGACAAATAGGAAGGAAATATATGAAGATGAAAACTTAATAACGAACGCAGTCCCAGATTTATTAAGACTGAATCCATCAGGTCTTATGTATCCATTAGATAATGGAACAGTTCAGTTTAAAGATGAAATATTTCCCATAGCTAATAAATGTTATGGTGGAATATTATTATTTGAAAATCCCTTGGAGGAGGATCCAAATAAAATAATTGCACCTTCAGACAATCCAATTATTGGTTATGCATCAAATGATGTTAATGATACTGACAATTCCAAAAGAGGATCTGCTAACTTAACGGAATCTAAACCAATAGATAGAGGATATAAATTTATATGGGACTTTTCAACCTCACAAGGAAATGGAAGGATTTCGTCCTTAGCTTTAACTCATTATAGAGGAGGCAAAAGCTTTTATGGGAACTCTTATGACGAGAATCAGGAATTCTTATGTTAAACAAGGTTAGTACAAAAACAGACAAAGCTATTCTATCTTATTATGCAGGTCTTGTTGAAGTAAACTTAAAAGACCAAAGTTTTTATTCTATTTGGCCTATGCCCGATAGACAAATTCAAATAGCTAAAATTAAAGAGTCATTTTTCAATATAGGACTTAATGATACGATTTTAGGTATGCCTACACAAGATGTTGAAGTAAATTATATTAAACCTGAAAAATTTTTCCCTAGTAGATATAGCATTAACTGTTCCTTCCATGATGGGGAAGATGGATATTGGTATGGATTTTCAACGGAAGGGGAATCGAACAGCAGGGGAAATGCTGAAATATATACAATAAAGATTAAGAAGGAAGATTTTTCATTTACAGAAGATAAGTGGGTGTTAGAAAATGTACAACTGCAAGGAATAGGTAGATATCCAAGTTCTGAAAATGAAAGCCATTACAGGACGATAGGAAGTGTGGTTAGAGGTAAATACTTGTATTGTTTAAATTACAAAAAAAATGGTGTTTATAAAATAAATATTAATAATCCAGTTGATATTACATTAATTAATCTGGAAAGCGAAGTCGATATTTTAAGAGGAGAGTATACAAATCAGTATTTTTACAAATATGGAGATTATGTAGCAACCAGGCAGTTTTTAATTGATAAAAATGACAATGTTATTTATACAGCTAATGTTGATATGAAGTTTTTAACTACGCCTTTAATTAATATTGGTCCATTTATGATTGGTTTTGATACCGATGCAGGTTATGGAAATTATACTCTTTATAAACTTCTATTCCTTCACACACAATATCTTGGAACAATTAATAACCTATCAAGTCCTATATTAAAAACGGCAGATAAGACAATGAAAATAACTTACACACTAACAGAGGAGGAATAAAATGAATAAGTTTTTAGAAATATTAAAAGTATACTTTACAGCCATTGGAGGATGGTTGGGATTTTATCTTGGAAGTGTAGATGCTTTTATCTACACACTTCTTGCTTTTGTAATAGCTGACTATTTAACAGGGGTTTTAAGAGCAGGGGTCGAAAGAAAGTTGTCTTCATCCATAGGTTTTAAAGGGATAGCTAAAAAGATTATGATTTTTATAGTTGTAGGAATAGCAAATCTATGTGATGTAAATTTAATTAAAGGTGATGGAACAATGATAAGAACAGCCATCATCTTTTTTTATATAGCAAATGAAGGGCTCTCTATTTTGGAAAACTCTGTAGCTTTAGGATTGCCAGTGCCAGAAAAATTAAAGGCGATTTTAGAACAATTCAAGGAGGAGAAATAAATGAGTAATAGTCCATTAGTACAAGCAGCAATTCTCTCACCTAACCATAGTGGTAGAAGAAATCAGAAGATTACTAAAATAGCAATCCACCACGCAGCTGGAGTTATAAATGGTAGAAATCTTGCTGGAATATTTGTGCCAAGGTCAAGACGAGCATCGGCTAACTACAACTTAGGTTCAGACGGGGTTATTGTTTTAGGGGTTGATGAATCTAATAGAGCGTGGACAACCTCATCTTCTTGGTGTGACAACCAAGCAGTAACAATTGAAGTAGGGAACTCTACGAGAGGACCTCAGTGGTTAGTTTCTGGTTATGTTTTAAATAGACTAATTGATTTAGTGACAGACATCTGTAAGAGAAATGGAATCTATCCCTGCACATATACTGGAGGTAAGGATGGTGTACTTCAAAAACACGAATGGTATAAAAACACTAACTGTCCAGGACCATATCTTGGCAGCAAGTTTCCATATATAGCAAATGAAGTAAATAAAAGACTCAGAGGGAATAATACTGTCAGTAAACCAACAAGTGGACTATATAGAGTTAGAAAATCTTGGTCTGAAGCTAAAAGTCAAAAAGGTGCATTTAAGAATTTAGATAATGCTAAAAGATGTGCTGATAGATTCGGATTAAAAGTATTCGATGTTAATGGCAAGATAGTATATCCAGTTGGAAAGACAATCGAAGAGTTAGCAAAAGAAGTTATAAGTGGAAAGTGGGGAAATGGAGAAGAAAGAAAAAGAAGGTTAACTAACGCTGGGTATGATTATAAAGCAGTTCAGAAAAGAGTAAATGAATTAATTTAATAAAATGATTATGGCTTAATGGATTTTTAAATTAGAAATCCATTAAGTCTTTTTTTATTTTGCCGTCCGATTTTAATATTTCATATGGCATATATTAAGAGCTGTAATATTAC